>CAZOEX010000103.1:0-7815 GCA_964578925.1 uncultured Gemmatimonadota bacterium
AACGCTTCGAGAACTGGAAGCGCTTCCTGGCCTTCGGTCGGCCCGGCTTCTTGCGTTCGACGACTCGTGCATCGCGGGTCAACAGCCCCTGGGCGCGCAACGGGGCGCGCATCTCCTCGTCTTCGGAGACGAGGGCCCGGGCGACGCCGAGTTGAATCGCATCGGCCTGACCGCTCATGCCTCCCCCGCGCACCCGGACGTGGATGGAGTATCGACCTTCGGTCTCGGTCGCCACGAACGGCCGTCCCGCGGCCGCCCGATGACGCAACTGCGGGAAGAAGTCCTCCAGCGACCGGCCGTTGATCTGCCAATCGCCGTTTCCGGGACGCAGCCACACCCGCGCCACGGCCTCCTTCCGCCGCCCAACCGCCTGAGCTATCGTTGGATCCGTCAAACTTCCTCCGTGAAGTTCTTGCGAGCGCGCCTCAAAGCTCGATCTCGCGAGGTTGCTGCGGGCCGTGCGGATGCTCCGGCCCCGCGTACACGCGAAGCTTGCCGAGCATCTGTCGGCCGAGTGCGTTCTTGGGCAGCATTCCCTTCACCGCCCGCTCGACGACCCGCTCGGGCCGTTTCGCCAGCAGCTCCCGAAACGGGATCTGCTTGTCGCCGCCCATGAAGCCGCTGTGTTTAAAATAGGTTTTCTGGTCAGCCTTGCGTCCGGTGAGTCGGACGTGCTTGGCATTCAGCACGATGACGTGGTCACCGACGTCGAGGTGCGTGCTGTAGGTCGGCTTGTGCTTCCCGCGCAGGAGACTGGCGACCCGCGTCGCGAGTCGTCCCAGCACCTGGTCGCGCGCATCTATGACGAGCCATTCGCGCTCGATCTCGCTCGCCTTGACTGAATACGTCTTCATGCCCGTGCCTGCCGTATGTCCGAACCCCCCCCGCAGATCCGGTCACGTGGGGGGAGAAAAAGCGAGCCGTCCCGCACTCGTCGAGACGGCCGATACCATGATACCCGCAGCCAAGCAAGCTACACACGGAATTTCTCGATGTCAAGGCGAATGGCGACGTGCGACCGGCCGGGCCGTCCCCTGCCTCATCCCGACCGAAAGGTGCCGAGATTCCGTCCCGTCGGGCCCGCCGCCAGACGACGAAGGGCGCGGTCCCGAAGCGCGGATGCGCGCTCACGGCTCACCCCGAGCTCGGCGCCGATCCGGGTCAGGGTCTCCGGCTCCCGCCCGTCGAGGCCATAGTAGCGACGAATCACCTCCGCCTCCCGCTCCGGCAGGCGCAACAGGCCGTCGCGGAGCGTTGCGGCGAGTGCCGCCTTCTCCATTCGCCGCTCCGGGTTCTCGCCCTGGGGATCCGCCATCCGCTCGAGAAGCGGGGAGCGGGCCGAGGGCAGAGCCGGCGCATCGAGCGACACGTCGCGGGTGCGCAGGTGCAGCGCCTCGCGAACCCGCGACTCCTCCATTCCCAGTTCGACGGCTACTTCCGCCGCGCGCACCGGCCGGCCGCGCTCCTGACTGAGCCGACGCCGTGCAGCGGCCACTCGACGGGCCTCGTCGAGGCGCCCGGCCGGGATCGTGACGATCCGCCCCTCCCGGGAAAGAGCGCTCAGAATCGCCTGACGAATCCACCAGACGGCGTACGACACGAAGCGGACCTCGCGCGAAGGATCGAAACGTCGGGCGGCTCGCACGAGCCCCAGGTTGCCCTCGGTCACGAGTTCCTCGAGCGGAACGCCGCGATTCGCGTAGCGGCGGGCGACCGAAACGACGAAGCGGAGGTTGCAGCCGACCAGTCGCTCGAGAGCAGTTTCGTCGCCGCGGCCGATGCGTCGGGCGAGCTCGGCCTCCTCGTTCCGGTCCAGGAGCGGATGCTGACGGATCTCCGCCAGATAACGGTCGAAGGCGGCCTTCGCGGTCACCGGATAGGATCGAGAAGTCGACCCCAGCGGATCTCCGTCAGCCAGGGAAACGGGACGAGCTTGTCGCGATCGTACGAGAAGTAGATCACGAGCGGTCGTCCCTTCACTGCGTCGGCCGGGACGAAGCCCCAGTAGCGCGAGTCTTCCGAGTTGTCTCGATTGTCGCCCATGACGAAGTAGCTGTCGGGTGGCACCCGTATCGGCCCCCAGTTGTCCCGTGTGGGCCGCCGGTTCGGGCGTCCGTCCTGGATCGTGTACGCGCGTTGCCAGTCGAACTGGTGGCTCCGCGGATCCTCCTTCGGCCGCGTGTGCTTGACGTAGGGCTCCGGAACCTCGGATCCGTTCCGATACAGCACCCCATCGACCATGAGGAGGGTGTCGCCCGGCAACCCGACGACTCGCTTCACGTAGTTCGTGTGCGCCGCTTGCTGTGCCCGCGGCGGCGGCTCGAACACGACGACATCCCCGTGCTCGGGAGGGTCGATCGCCGGCAGGCGAACGTCGGTCCCCGGAATCTCCGCACCGTAGACCATCTTGTTCACGAGGAGGAAGTCGCCCACGAGCAGGGTGTTCTCCATCGACCCGGTCGGAATCTGGAATGCCTCGACGATGAACGTTCGTACGACCAGGAAGAGGGCGAAAGCGACCGCGATCGACTTCGTCCACTCCCAGATCCACCGACCGACCGACGCCTCGCCACCCGCGTCGCGCACACCCCCGCCGCGACGTTCCTGCTTCGTGTTCGACTGCTTTTCGTCTGTCTCTGTCATCACGTCCGTTCCTGGTCTGCCATGGGCCGTGCGGGGCATTCTCTACCCGGTTCTCGCCGGCAACGTTCCTTGGCCCGCACCCATCCTGCGGCCCGGGCTCAACGGGGACTCAAATCCGGCTCGAGCACGACGTCGTCTCCTTCGATCCGAATTCCCGCGATGTCCCGGGGCACGCGCAAGACGACGGCACCGTCCGATGTCGGCACGCCCTGCTTCGCGAGACCGCCGACGACGGCGGGCAACATCACCGGCGGGAAGACGAACGAGCCCATCTGCAGGCTGCGGACTCGAACCAGGATCTCGCCCGGACGCTCCACCGCGGGCAGCAGGCCCGTCGTCACCCGGGAGCTGTCGGAGAGCGCCGACTGCACCGCATCCGGCGTCGTGAACCCCTCGAGCTCATCGGGCCGCAGGCGTGCGGACAGCACGATGATCGAGTCCTGCACGTCGATGCGAGGCTCTTCGATACCGGCCGGAAGCGCCGGGCCGGCCCGGAAGACGAGCAGACTCTGGAGCTCCGACTCGCTGAAACGGATCTCCGCGCCGAGGCCGTCTCGGGCGATCCCGTCGAGTTTCTCCTCGGCCGCGCGCGCCAGCCGCTCGCTCGGCTCGGGCGTTCCGCCGACCTCGAGGCCGGCCATCCATCCACCGACCGAGTCACGCGCCAGCCAGACGCCGGCCGCCGCGAGGAGAAGAAGGATCACCGCGAGGCAACCGACGCGCCTCGCGCAACCGCGGCGGCCGGATCCGGATTCCTCGTGTTCGCTCGTCATCGGCCGAGACTAGCCATCCTCCGGCTCCTGCGGAAGGAGGTCGTGCCCGAGCCGGGCCTCCAGGAGGCTCTCGTAGCGGGAGCCCCCGGGCCCACGGTGGCTGCGGACCAAATCGATCGTGTCCACGGGCACGGTCGTGTCGAGGTCGAGTCCGCCGGCCAATGACACGAACTCGCGAAAGGCCCCGGGAGCCGCATCTCTTCGGGCCCGGCCGAGGGTGACGTGGGGACGGAACGAGCGTTCGTCGCGACCGAAACCGGCGGCGGCCAGCCTCCGCTCCAGCTCGTCGCGCAGCAGCCGGAGGCGCGGGCCCGCATCGATCGATATCCAGATCACACGCGGCCGGCGCGGAGACGGGAAGGCACCGACCGCTCCGAAGCCCGCCTCGAAGGGCTCGGCGTCGGCGGCGACCTCCAGCAGGATCCGCCGCAGCACCTCCAGGTCCTCTTCGTTCCGATCACCCAGAAAACGCAGCGTCAGGTGGAAGTTCTCCTCCGGAGTCCAGCGTACGGGAAATTCGGCGTCCGCGAGCGTGCGCACCAGGTCTCCGAGGGCGGAGCGTACCGCCGGCGGAAAATCGACGGCTATGAACAGGCGCACGAACTCTCCTCCTTCGCCGGAACGGTCCGGGACTCCCGCGCCCCGTGCGGGCGTGTTGCTCCGCTCGTGCAACGTGCCGAAGCCGGAGTCCGGTGGGCAAGGCGCATCGAGCGAACCGGACCGGCTCGCCCGTGCCGCACGACCTGAATACCATGTGGATGCGGGCGGAAACGACGGGACCGACCCGGGGGCTTCTTCACCCACTCAACCGCGGAGATCATGGATCAGTTTCGAATCAGGGTGAGCAAGGACGGCAACCTCTTCGCGGCTGCGCACTTCATCACCTACGGCGGCGAACGGGCCGAACCGTTGCACGGCCACAACTACCGTATCGGCGCCGCCGTGAGCGGGCCGCTCGACGACCATGCCCTCGTCTTCGACTTCGTCCGGCTGAAGCGAGAGCTCGAGGCCGTGGCGGCGGAGCTCGACCACCGAATCCTGCTCGCCGCGCGGAACCCGACGCTCCCGATCGAGCGAATCGACGGACCGACGGGACGAGAGATCGTCGTGCGCGGCGACGGGGGCCGGTACGTGTTCCCGGCGGGCGACGTAGTAGTGCTGGACGTCGCGAACACGACGGCCGAGCTGATCGCCGGATGGATCGCGGATCGGCTCCTGGACCGCCTCGGTGACGACGCGCACGACCTGACGCGCCTGGAAGTCGAACTGGAAGAGACCACGGGGCAGTCCGCCATCGTTCGACGCGACCTTCGTTGACGAATGCGGTGACGTGGGCCCGCGTCGAAGCGGCCCCTCCGCCCGAGGCCGTGTTCGACCGCATCGCCCACCTGCCGTATTCCATCTGGCTCGATTCGAGCAGCCACGAGGCGGGGGCGGGCCGCTGGTCGTTCGTCGCCGCACAGCCGTTCGGACTCCTCCGGGCGAGCCGGGGCCGGGCCTTCTGGATCTCGACGGAGTCCGTCGAGCCGCTGCCCGGCGAGCCGATCGCCGAACTCGCCACCCGCCTGGCTCGATGGCGCACGGAGGACCCGGGGGACGTTCCCCTGTGCGGCGGAGCGGTCGGCTACGTCGGGTACGAGGCCGCCGGCCGCTTCGAGCGACTCCCGCAGCCACCGCAGGGCGACCTCGACCTGCCCGACGTCCACCTCGCCTTCTTCGACGTCGTGATCGGATGGGATCACCGCTCCGGGGAGTGCCACGCGCTGTCCACCGGCCGGCCGCTCTCCGGGGATGCCGCGAAGGAGCGGGCGGGCGACCGGCTCGCCGAGACGCTCGACTGGCTGGCCGGAGCCGCCGCGCCGGCTCCGACGATCTCCGCCTCGACACCGGATTCCGGCGGACTTCGTCCCGGGATGATTCCGAGCCGGCCGGTGGAGGGGATCCCGTGGCTGACCTCCACGATGTCCCGCGTGGAGTACGAAGAAGCGGTCGAGGGAGTCGTCCAGGCGATTCGCGAGGGGGAGGTCTACCAGGTGAATCTCTCGCAGCGCTTCGCCGCGGAGGTCTCCGTGAACCCGATGCGGCTCTACCGGCGACTCCGGCGTCGCAGCCCCGCTCCCCACGCTGCGGTCATCCGCTCGGGCAGCTTCACGGTGCTCAGCTCTTCGCCCGAGACGTTCCTGCGCACCGAGGGCCGGAGATGCGTCGAGACCCGGCCGATCAAGGGCACCCGACCTCGCGGCCGGGACGAGGCCGAGGACGCGCGACTGGCCGCGGAGCTGCTGGAGAGCGAGAAGGACCGGGCCGAGAACCTGATGATCGTCGACCTCCTCCGGAACGATCTGTCCCGCGTATGCCGGCCCGGCTCGATCCGTGTGCCCGAACTGTATCGGCTCGAGTCCTGGGCGACCGTGCATCACCTCGTCTCCACGGTTCGGGGCGAACTCCGAGACGACGTCGGCCCCGACGAGCTGCTTCGGGCGACCTTCCCTTCCGGCTCGGTGACCGGCGCCCCGAAGATCCGGGCGATGGAGATGATCGCCGGGCTGGAGCGGGTGGCGCGGGGACCCTACTGCGGCGCGATCGGTTACTTCGGGTTCGGCGGCGCGATCGACCTCTCCGTCGCGATCCGGATCCTCGTGCACCAGAGAAACGGTCGTCCCCGCGCCACGTTCCACGCGGGCGGAGGCATCGTCTACGACTCGGACCCGGCGGCCGAGTACGAGGAGACCCTGGCGAAGGCCCGCGGCATCATCGACGTGATCGACGGGATCCGGACGGAGGATGCCGGATGATCCTGCTCATCGACAACTACGACTCGTTCTCCCACAACCTGGCCCGCTACTTCCGGGAGCTCGGGGAGGAGGTGCGCGTCGTCCGCAACGACGCCATCGGAGTGGCGGAAGCGCTGGACTGCGGCGCCGAGGCGATCGTCATCTCCCCCGGCCCGGGGCGACCGAGGGACGCGGGCATCTCGACCGCCGTGATCCGAGAAGCGCCGTCCGAGCTTCCCATCCTCGGCGTCTGCCTCGGCCAGCAGTGCATCGGCAGCGCCTTCGGCGGACGGGTCGGTCCGGGACCGCTCCCGGTGCACGGGAAGCTCGCCGAAGTCCGCCACGACGGCCGCGACCTGTTCACCGGCATTCCCTCGCCGTTCTCGGCGACGCGGTATCACTCGCTCGTCGTGCCCGAATCCGATCTGCCGGCCACGCTCCTGCCCCTCGCCCATGCATCCGACGGGAGCCTGATGGCGCTCCGGGTGCGGCGGCGGCCGGTCTGGGGCGTGCAGTATCATCCCGAGGCGCTCCTCACCGAGCACGGCCACGCCGTCCTCGCCAACTTCCTCTCGTTGGCGCGAGGGGCGGAGCCGCGGGGTGTCCGGGGCGAGTTGCCGGCCCCCGAGCGACGCTCACACGAGTAGCGACGACGCGCCGGGGGGTCCGGCGTCACACCGGTCGGCGGAGGGTCCTCCCGACGCGGCGCCGGTAGCTGAGCGCCTCGGCCACGTGTTCGATCTCGAGCCGCTCGCTTCGGGCGAGATCGGCGATCGTGCGGGCGACCCGCAGGACGCGGTGGCTTCCGCGTGTGCTCAAGCCCGCGTGCCGAGTAGCGGAGGCGAGGAGCGCGCCGGTCTCGTCGTCGATCCGGCAGTGACGCCGGAGGCCGGCCAGGTCGAGCGCCGCGTTCGGTCCCTCCTGTCCCCGCTTCACCGCGAACTTGCGTGCCGCGGCGACCCGCCCGGCGACGACGTCGCTCGACTCCGCGTCCGGATCGGGCTCCATCCCTCTCCAGCCCGCCGAGGAGATCTCCATCGTCATGTCGATGCGGTCGAGAAGGGGGCCGCTCACCCGCGAGACGTAGCGCCGGATCATCCAGTCGTCGCACAGGCAGCGGCCGTCGTCCGACGTGACATAACCGCAGGGGCATCCGTTCATCGCGGCCACGAGCTGGAATCGGGCCGGCATCCGGACGGCGCCGGTCGCCCGAACGAGCCGGACCTCCCCGGACTCGAGGGGCTGCCGCAGGGCGTCCAGCGCGCCGGCCCGGAACTCCCCCAGCTCGTCCAGGAAGAGAACGCCGTGATGCGCGAGCGAGACTTCCCCGGGCCGAAGCCGCGCTCCGCCGCCGACCAATCCCGCGCTCGTGGCCGTGTGATGCGGCGCCCGGAAGGGCCGGTGCGCCAGCAGTCCTTCGGAGGGATCGAGCAGCCCGGCGACGCTGTGGACGATGCTCGCCTCGACGGCCTCGTGGCGCTCGAGCGGCGGCAGCAGCCCGGGCAGCCGGCTCGCCAGCATCGTCTTCCCCGACCCGGGTTCGCCGACGAGCAGTACGTGGTGAGCACCCGCCGCCGCGATCTCGAGCAGCCGCTTGGCGACCCGATGGCCCGTGACGTCGGTCA
>CAZOEX010000104.1:0-7720 GCA_964578925.1 uncultured Gemmatimonadota bacterium
CGGCACGAGCGAGCCGTTGTGCGCGACGCAGTTCTCGAGCTCCGTCTGCGGCACGGGCAGCTTGTAGTAGCCGGCCAGCGTCAGTTCGGTGCCGTCGCGGGTGAAGATGGCGTCCGCGCCCCACTCCGGCCTGTCGGTCGCCAGGCAGCGCGGCGCGCCGCCGCCTCCCCACTCGTCCGTGAAGAGCACGGTTTCCCCGTCGGCGCTGAAGGTGGCCGAATGCCAGTAGGCGAAATTCGGGTCGATCACCTCTTCGACGCGCACCGGCTCGACGGGGTTCGAGATGTCGAGCAGGATGCCGTTGCCCGAGCAGGCGCCAGCCGCCAGTCCCAGCTCCTCGAGCACGGTGATGTCGTGGCACTGGTTCGTCGTGCGGGTCTGCTGCGTGCCCTCGCCGTGGGCGCCGCCCGGCCAGAGGCCGGCGATCTCACCGGTCTCGGCGTCCGCGAAAATGCGGGGCGCGTTCACGATCGTGGCGTTCTCCGGCGCTGCCAGCGGCACCTGGATGATCTCGATGCGGAAGAGCGCCGTCTCCGGGTTCTCGTCCGGCGGTCCGCCCACGCAGCCCGACATCTCCTCGGCCGGCCGCACGTTGCCCGTGCCCGACACGTAGATGTAGACGTTGTCCGGATCGTCGGGCGCCGTCACGAGCGTGTGCGTGTGCGAGCCGCGGCAGGTCTGAACGCCGGTGATCTGCACGGGCTGGTCGATGTCGCTGATGTCGAAGACCCGCACGCCGCGGAAGCGGTCCGGGCTGGCGGAGGCGGTCGGCGCCTCGGTTCCGCAGTCGACGCGGCCGTTCGGCATCTCGACCGACATGAACAACAGGTCGCCGTACACCGACAGGTCGCCCTGGCCGCCCGGACACACGAAGGAGGTGCGTAGCGTCGGATCCGACGGATCCGAGATGTCGTAGATGTTGAAGCCCTGGAAGCTGCCGAGGAAGAGCAGGTCGTCCTGGAACGCGATGTCGGTGTTCCCGACCAGCAGGTTGCCGAGATTCGTCGGGTCGTAGAAGCCCTCGGGCCGGTCACGATGGGCGATCAGCTCCATCCCCCGGGAGGCTGATTCCGCATCCTTCCAACCGGCCGCGAGTCCGATCCGCGGATCGTCGGGGTCGGCCCACGTCGGGAGGTTCTTGAGGAGGTCGTCGTCGTGGATCACACCGTCCTCGACGACCTCGACCTGACCCTCGCCCTCCGCCTGGGCCTCCTGGTCGGTCGGCGCCGGCTCGCCGTTCATCTCCGACTGACCCGACGCGCAGGCGCCGAGAAACGCCACCAGCAGCGCCGGCAGCATCCAACCCCTGACTCGCGATATCGACATCGTCCCTGCCTCCCTCTCTCTTCTCGGACATGAGCCGCACGCGCGTGCGGCACTAACGGTAGCAGAAGATCGAGGGCGCGGCGGCGGGGAGCAAGCTACGGGGGCACCTGCCAGGGAGGGAAGCGATGGAGGATGCCCGGTTCAGCCGGCTGAGTCCGCCTCCATCGCCTTCATCATACTTCGCATGCGCGCGATCTCGGCGCGCTGGTCCGCGTCGACGTGCGACAGGAGCACGAAGAGTTCGGGTTCCTGTCCGGCGCCCTCGTGGGCGAGGAGCTCGTCCACCATGACGAGGGCGCCCTCGTGGTGGCGGATCATCAGCTCGAGAAACATCCGGTCGAACGCCTCGCCCTCGGCCGCCGCCAGCTCTTCCATCTGCTCCGGCGACGCCATGCCGGCCATTCCGGTGTGGTCGGCGCCGTGGCCGCCGTGGGGGCCGAGCATCTCGCCCGGGTCGGGCGCCGCCAGACCGCGTTCCTCCAGCCAGTCGCGCATCAGCCCGATCTCGTACTGCTGGGTCTCGTCGATGCGCCGGGCGAGCAGACGCATGTCCTCGGACTCGCTGCGCCCGGGGACGAGCGCCGACATTTCGAGCGCCTGCCCGTGGTGGACGATCATGTCGCGCATGAACTCGACGTCGGCCGGCACGTGGTCGGTGGCGATATCGCGCTCGATGTACTCGGCGCCTTCGGGGCGCTCCGCTTCAGCCGACGGCTCCTCGGCCGCATCGTCGGGCGTCGTCCCGTTCCGGGTCGGCTCCGTCTGTCGGGCGCCCGCGCATCCGAGGGCCACCGACGCCACGAGCGCGCCGAGCGCCGCGAGTAGCGCGAGGCGCAGCCGCTCGCCGACGGACATCCTTCGTCGTTGCGTCTTCATGGCCGACAAGATCCGCGGGAATGGGCCAGGGAGCAAGAAATGACGATCGGCCGAGACGAGCGACGGCGGCCTACTCGTCTTCGTCGGGCGCCCCGGTCTCGTCCCGGCGGATAGGTGGTCGAAAGGGGAGCCGCACCGTCGCCCGGACACCACCCGTCGCGCTTTCCCCGATCGCCAGGTTGGCGCGCCCTCCGTGCAGTGCGTCCAGGCGATCCCGCGTGTTCGTCAGACCCACACCGGCGTCGCACTCGAAGGTCCAGTCCTCCGGGAGACCGGGGCCGTCGTCGACGACCTCCAGGACGAGCGTACCCTTTTCCCGTCGAACGCCGATCTCGAGACGCCTCGATCCCGGGCTTCGACTCACGCCGTGAAGGACGGCGTTCTCGACCAGGGGCTGCAGGAGGAGTGTCGGGACGCGTGCATCCAGAAGCTCATCGGGAACGTCCCATTTCACCGACAGGCGGTCGCCGAACCGAACCTTCTCGATTTCGAGATACCGACGCACGAACGAGAGTTCGGTGGCGAGCGGGACCTCGTGGCTCGCGCCCTCGTCCAGCGTTGCGCGCAAGAGGTCCGCCAATCTCGTGAGAACACGGCTCGCCGCCTCCGGGTCCTGCTCGTTGAGCATCGAGGCCGTGTGCAGCGTGTTGAACAGGAAGTGAGGGTGAAGCTGGGTCCGCAGGGCCTGAAGTCGGGCTTCGCTCAGCCGATGCTCGAGCGCCGCGGCGCGCACCTTCCGTTCCTGGTACTTTCGATAGTAGTCGTACGCGTAGTACACGCCGATGGTGACCCAGTACTTCCAGAACACGGTGAGGGTCGCCGTCGGCACCTGGCGGCCGATCGCGCTCCAGAGCTGCCGACGGAGCCGTGCCACGCCCCGGACACTCTCGCGGGCGAATTCCCGAATCCCGTCGAGACTTCCCCACTCGACCGTGCTCCAGGCGATCCAGCCGATGTCGATCGTGTCACCGGGACCGGAGGTCAGGATCACCAGCACCCCGTAGTAGAGGACGGAATGGACGACGCCCAGGAGTAGAGCCAGCGCCACGTGAACGGGTACCGAGCGAGGCCAGGTCGCTCGCTCGATCCGGAAGCGGCGGGCGAGCCACAGGGCGAGCGGCAGCGCGAGCGCGAGCAGATACCAGTAGAACAGCTCGGTCCCGAGGGACCACGCCAGCTCGATCTCCCGCTCGTAGATCCAGTCGCCGACGACGTTCTGGAGGGTGAAGAAGAGCGAGATCATCGTCGCGCCGCCCAGCACCAAGAGGATGCGGAGCCGGCGACTGCCCGCGGTCAGCGCGGGAGGATCCTCGATGGCGACATCCGCGCCGACGTCACGGTCGGCGGACGAAGGTTCGGAAGTCCCACTGGAGCTGTTGAACCGCGCCATTCTCCGTCTTTTCGAACGTGAACTCCCAGGGCGGGAAGCCGGGCACCCACGGCACGAGGAACCGTTCGGTGTCCGTCGGCAGCACGGGCGCGTCGATGTCTCCCCATTCGACGTGGAGCCGATCCGTCCCGGCCGTGATGCGCATCGTTCCCAGACGCTCGTTCACATACTCACCCGCGTACGCCTCGAGCGGAAGGGTGGTCATGCCCGGCGTGGCCGTCCAGCGCTCGAGGCCGACGCGCGTTTCACGGCGTTGGTCCCGTCGCTCCTCGATGGCATCCCGGAGCTCACGCATGCGGCGGATCCCCCGGGCGTCGGCGTCCGGCCGATCGAGCAGCCGATCGTACACGTAGGTCGCAACGACGTCGGCGAATCGGTTCCCGTCGACCCCCTCGTTCTGGAGCACGACGACACCGATGTCGTGTTCGGGCATGAACGAGAGGTGCGAGCGGAATCCCGGAAAGCCGCCGAAATGGTGGACGAGCTTCTCGCCCTCCCAGCGTGCCAGGTAGAGCCCCAGGCCGTAGGCGTAGCGTTCGAACTCGAAGAAGTCCCGTTCCAGCTCGATCTGCGGCGCCTGCATCTCGCGTACCGCTGCGGCGGGCAGGGCCGGCCGCCCGTCGACGCGGCCGTCGCCGAGCTGAGCGATGACGAACCGGGCGAGGTCGTGGGCGGTGGAGAAGATGCCGCCGGCGCCCGTGATCGTCCGGTCGCTCTTGGCGAACTCGATCCGCTGAATCCCGTTCTCGCGGGCCAGGTACGGGCGGGCGACGTCGGACGAATCGATCGCCGACAGCCGGGCGGTCGAGCGCTCCATCCCGAGGGGCCCGAACACGCGCTCGTGCATCACGTCCCGCCAGTCGCGCCCGGTGGCCGCCTCGATCGCGTAGCCCGCCAGGGCGTACGCCTCGTTCGAGTACGCGAATCCCTCGGACGGATCGCTGTGCTCGTTCAGCACGCGAACGAGCTCGGAGCGATCGTACGGACCCACGAAGGTGGTGACGAAATTGACGGCTCCGTTGCTGAAGCTCTTCCCGTGGCGGAGAAGATCCCGAAGCGTCGTCCCGTCCGCGTCGACGGGCGGCTCCGTCGTCAGCTCCGGAAAGAAGCGGACGAGGGGGGCGTCGAGATCGAGGACGCCTTCCGCGGCGAGGACCGCCGCCGTGGCGCCGGTGAACGCCTTCGCCAGCGAGGCGGTGTAGAAGACCGTGCGTGGAGTGACGGGAAGGCCGGCCTCGCGGTCGCGGTGACCGAATCCGGCCTCGTGGACGATCCGGCCGTCTTCGACCACGGCCAGGGCGAGACCGGGGACCACCTCCAGCTCCTCCATCGCGGCCCGGACGAAGGAATCGATCGCCGCGGCGTCGGCCGAATCGAAGGACGCCTCCCCTACGACCACCCCGTCCTTCACGACGGTTTTGCTACCGAAGATCCCCGCCGGATTCTCGAGCGGGTTCTCGTCCAGGATCACCAGATGGGCCTTCTTGCCGGGCTCTACGGTTCCCACGTCGTCGTCGATCCGGAGGGCCTCGGCGCCGCCGAGCGTGGCGATCCGCAGGGCGGCGGCCATCGGAATGCCGGCGCGGTGCAAGAGCCAGATCTCCGACAGCGTCGACTTTCCGGGCTCCACCCAGTCCGAACCCGCCGCCAGGGGCACTCCCGACTCGTACATGCGACGCACGTAGTCGGCGAGAATCCGATACCCGCGGCGGGCGTGCTCCAGCTGCTCGGGCGTGAGCCCCGAGAGATCGTCGAAGTCGCCGTGCGGAGGAGACTCGTAGGGGGCGAGGCCGAGCTGCTCTGCGAACAGGTGGAGCGTCGGTACGACGAAGCTGTCCGTCTCGGCCAGCCTCGCCATGAGCCGCTCCATCCGGGCGTTGTCGCGCCCGAGGACGTTGAAGTACTCCATGACGCCCAGGTAAAAACGCCCGCGTCGGCGGTCACCGATCGACCGCGGCAGGTGCTCGCGCCAAGCATCCAGATACCGCTCTTCTCCGAGCGCGGAAACGCCGACCGTGTACGCGTGCTCGAACGACCGAAGCCCGAGGTCCAGGGCCCGATCGATGTCCATGACGTGAAAATCCACGTGTCCCGTGGCGGTCATCCCGAGACGCTTCGCCTCCTCGAGGGCGGCACGGAACTCGGGCTCCCCCAGCCGCCAGTAGAGCTTGACGTGGCGCAGACCCATCTGGTGGTACGCGCGCACCGCGGCGGCCGCTTCCCCGGGATCATGCACTACCCGGTGGCCCGGGAACGGCGTTCTGTCCTCCTCGGGCGAGACGAGCGCGCCCCCCGTCGGGTAGATCTCTGGCAGGTCGGGGCGGGGATTCTGCATCCAGTTGACGAGCAGCTCGACGTCCGCTCGAGCGCTGCCCGCGTCGCGCACGGATGTTACGCCGTAGGGGAGATACCCTTGCGCGTAGCGCCGGGCGTACCTGGCGACGGAGTCCGGATGGGAGGAGAGCCGAGTGATGAACCCGCCGCCCGTGCTCAGAGAATCGCCGAGCAGGTACGCAAAGTGCGAGTGTGCATCCACCAGGCCGGGGATCACCAGGCGTCCGTCCGCCCGAACGACGCGAATCGCTTCGGGTGGCTCAGACGAGGGGGTGAGCACCTCCCGGATCCTGCCGTCGTTCACGACGACCGTCCGATCCTCGAGCACGGCGCCGGTCCGCACATCCAGGACGTCGCCGCCGGCGACGAGGAGCTGCACCGGTTCGGACGTTTGCCCGCAGCCCGCCGCGAGGAGGGCCGAGAGGCAAAGGCCGGCGAACGTCGAGCCCCTCGCTGCGCGAGCGGTCACGAGGCACCGTCCGGGTCGGCGATGGCGCCCAATCTTCCGACTACTCGCTGGCGCGGCCATCGGACGCGATGCGGGCGGCGACGATCGTCTCGTCGTCGAGCTCGATGCGCATCCGCACGACCCCTCCCGCCGCGTCGCGCTCGAACGTCACGCGGTCGTCGACGTCGAACTCGGGGGCGAACGTGTCGTCGCCCTGGAAATACAGTTCGTACCGTCTCGTTTCCGTCTCCAGCAACAAGCGCGATCCCTCGGCCGTGACCTCCAGGTCGCGCGCATCCTCGTCCTCGGTGCGGTATCGGCCGGCGTAGTCCGATGCTTGCTCCGAGGGGACCGGCAGGTCTTCGATCCGCGACATCGCTCTCGGGCTCGGACGCTGCGTCCAGATCTTGTTCACGATCTTCCACTCCCCGTCGACGCGGAGGAGCGACAGGTAGTCGACGAAGTAGGTGTCCGGCCAGTCGACGTCCGCGCGAACGACGGCCGCGTCTCCCGAGACGAGGACGTTTCGTATCGAATGACGGTAGTCTTCGACCGGGCGCATCTGCTTGCCGCGCCGGCTCTCGGCCCAGTCCTCGAACGTCATGTCCACGAACGCGTCTCCCACCGAGCCCTGGAAACGCGTGTCGGGATGGAAGGCGCTCTCGAGGGTCGCGACATTCCCGTGGAGGAGCCCGTCGAGGTACGCCTGCGCCGCGGCTCGCACCTCCGCCTCGTCGTCAGCCGTCACGGGGTCTTCCGTCGGTTTCGCGGGGGTACCGGTGCCGGCATTCTGCGATTCGTCGTTCACAGCTCGAGCGTCCGGCCGCTTCCAGTTCACCGGCGGAAGGACGAGCGAATCCGGAAGCGCGCCCGCGTCGCCGGTCGCGGCGAACCGGAGAAGGTTCTGGCCGAACCTTTTGACCTCCGGAGACGCATGATCCCGGAAGGACAGCCAGAGCGCCCCGTGCGTCCCCCGCACGACGGGGATGAACGTCACGTTCGAGAAGCGCGGCAGCATCGCATGCACGTTGTCGAGGGGCGTCGACGTATCCCACGTCCCCTGGACGATGACCGTCGGAACGTCCGTCCGGAAGCCGGTGCGGAACTCCTCGCCGAGATCGACCTCCCAGGCGGGGCAGGCGCCCTCGTGCAGCCAGTTTTCGCGTCCCAGCATCCGGGCGCCCGGATCGGTTGCCAGTCGTTCGCCGCGGCTCCGGCTGATGCCCGAGGCGCAGTCGTACAGGAAGTAGGTCGCCGATGGGGCGTAGTCGTAGCCCTCGATCTCTTCGTTCAGCGCCTCGCGGGCCAGCGACCGGTAGTCGCCTTCGTACATCTCGATGATGTCC
>CAZOEX010000105.1:0-7718 GCA_964578925.1 uncultured Gemmatimonadota bacterium
TTTTCGGGATGTCGTTCGACGCGGCGCTCTAGGCGTTCCTCCGCCAGGATACGAACATCATCTTGGTCGTTGAGATCCGGGACCTCGAGACGGGCGGCATCGCCGTCAAGGCCGCGCTCACGGGCCATCTCGTCCTCTCGACGCTCCATACGAACGACGCGGCGTCCACCGTGACGCGCATGATCGACATGGGGATCGAGCCGTTCAACGTTTCCTCCGCCGTCAACCTGATCACGGCGCAGCGCCTGGTACGCCGCATCTGCAACAACTGCCGCGTGGAGGCGAACTACCTCCCCGAGGTGCTGGAAGCCTCGGGCCTGACCGAGGAGCAGGTCCGGTCGACCACCTTCTACGAAGGCGAGGGGTGCGAGGCGTGCAACGATCAGGGCTACAGCGGACGCCAGGGGCTGTACGAGGTCATGGCGATGACCTCCGAGCTCCGACGGATGATCCTGCAGGACGCCTCGGCGGTCGAATTGAAGCAGGAGGCGATCGACGGAGGCATGCTGACGCTGCGGATGGACGGACTCTCGAAGGTCCGCAAGGGCATTACGACACTGGATGAAGTGATCAAGGAGACGACGCTGTGACGAATGAACGGTCGAACCCCGTGAACGCGAACGCACGGGCCAACGGGCCCGCGAGCCCGAACATGCCCACGAGCGCCGGCGCGCACACCGGCGCGAACGCGACGCTCCGGAAGCTGCTGGAGGAGATGATCGAACGAGGCGCTTCCGACCTCCACATCACGGTGGGTCAGGTTCCCAAGCTGCGGATCGACGGACACCTTCGGGACAGCAACCACGGGTCGCCGCTCTCGCCGGCCGACACCGAGTCCCTGGCGTTCTCCGTACTGAGCGACGACCAGCGTGAGCGTTTCGAAGCGGAAGACGAACTGGACCTCTCCTTCGCCGTCAAGAACCTGTCTCGCTTCCGCGGCAACGTCTTCCGGCAGCGCGGCTCGGTCGCCATGGCCATCCGGGGAATTCCCTTCGAGATCCTCGGATTCGAGGAACTCGGTCTACCGGGCGTGGTCTCCGACCTGGCCGAGCGGCCGCGCGGTCTCGTGCTCGTGACCGGTCCCACGGGATCCGGGAAGTCGACGACGCTGGCGGCGATGCTCGACAAGATCAACCGGGAACGCGACGGTCACATCGTCACCGTCGAGGATCCGATCGAGTTCGTGCACCGGCACAAGCGTTGCCTGGTCAACCAGCGAGAGATCGGCTCGGACACGGGCTCCTTCTCGCGGGCCCTGAAGTACGTGCTCCGCCAGGATCCCGACGTGATCCTCATCGGCGAGATGCGCGACCTGGAAACCGTGCAGGCGGCCCTGACCATCGCCGAAACAGGCCACCTCGCCCTCGCGACGCTTCACACGAACTCGGCCGCCGAGTCGATCAACCGGATGATCGACGTCTTTCCCGCGCACCAGCAACAACAGGTGCGGGCGCAGCTCGCCTTCGTGCTCGAAGGCGTCGTCACGCAGGCGCTCATTCCCAAGCGCACGGGGAAGGGCCGCGAGCTGGCGATGGAGATTCTGGTCGCCACCCAGGCGATCCGCTCGATGATTCGCGAGGACAAGGTGCACCAGATCTACTCGGCCATGCAGGCGGGAAAGAAGTTCGGCATGCAGACGATGAACGACTCGCTCTACGGACTCTACATGCAGGACCTGGTGACGCTCGACGAATGCGTGCGGGTGAGCCCGGATCCGACGGAGCTCAAGCGGATGATCGGCGAGCCGCAGTCGGCGGCCGCACCCGTCCGCTGACGAGACGCGACGCGAGGAGCCGCTGACCGATGCCCGTATTCAACTACTCCGCCCGCACGGTATCCGGCGATCTTCGCCGGGACGAGATCGAGGTCGCGTCGAAAGACGACGTGATCGCGTTCCTGCGCAGCCAGCGACTCATCCCGGTCTCGGTTCGCGAGAAGCCGAAGGCCATCAGCTTCTCCCTCGGGAACCGGGTCAAGACGCGCGACATCGTCATCATGACGCGCCAGTTCGCCACGATGGTGAACGCCGGGCTGCCCCTGGTCCAGGCGCTGGACATCCTGGTCAGGCAGAGCGAAAGCGAGTTTTTGCAGAGTACGCTGGAGTCCGTGCTGCACGACGTGGAGTCGGGCAACACCCTGGCCGATGCGTTGAAGGAGCATCCGAAGGTGTTCAGCGATCTGTACGTGAACATGGTGGCGGCGGGTGAGACCGGGGGGATCCTGGACACGATCATGAACCGCCTCGCCGTCTTCCTCGAAAAGAACGAGGCGCTCAGCCGCAAGGTGAAGGCCGCGATGATCTACCCCGCGGTGATCAGTTTCGTGGCGGTCGCGGCGATCATCGTGCTGCTGCTCTTCGTCATCCCGACCTTCCAGGAGATGTTCGCCTCCTTCGATCAGGCCCTTCCCCTGCCGACGCAGATCGTGATCACGATGTCGGACTTTCTCCAGAACTACTGGTGGGCGGTGATCGGCGGGGGCATCGGCGGTACGGTCCTTTTCCGCAGCTGGATCAAGACGGAGTCGGGCCGCCTGGCGTTCGACAAGCTACTCCTCCGATTGCCGATTCTCGGCAACCTGGCTCGCAAGTCGGCGGTCGCCCGATTCACCCGCACGCTCGGGACGCTCCTCAGCTCCGGCGTGGCGATCCTCGAGGGGCTCGAAATCACGGCGCGCACGTCCGGCAACCGGGTCATCCACAACGCGGTGATGGACAGCCGGAGCTCCATCGCGGGGGGCGAGTCGATCTCGGAACCTCTCCGCCGGGCCGAGGTCTTTCCGCCCATGGTGACCCAGATGATCAACGTGGGCGAGGAGACCGGAGACCTCGACGGAATGCTGTCGAAGGTTGCCGACTTCTACGACGATGAAGTCGACGTGGCGGTCGAAGGGCTGCTGAAGGCGATGGAGCCCGCCATGATCGTCATTCTCGGCTCCATCGTCGGCGGGATGATCGTGGCGATGTACCTGCCGATCTTCGGCGTGATCAACACGATCCAGTAGCCGTGCGGCGTCAGCCCGCGACGACTCCGAGCCCGATCGCCGCCAGCGTGAAGGCGGCGAGGATCCGCGGCACCGTGTGCGTCCGGTGGACGAGGACGTGCAGCGTGAGCACCCCACCGACAGGCGCCGCGAGGGTATAGGTCAACAAGAAGGTCATGATCGCCTCGGCGAGCCACCCCTCGATCAGTGCTCCGAGCTGGAAAGTCTGCGATGCGGACAGGAGCGGCACGACGGCCTCCGGAATGATGTCGAGCAACAGGAAGAAGGCCGCGAACGCCGCCCCGAGCTCGACGTAGAGCCGTACCTCGGTCCGGTTCTTCGACCGGAATGGCGCCCACAGCACGCCGAGCATCGCCCGGAGAAGCAGAGTGAGGGGTGACCCCGGCTCGTTGTGGTAGTAGTAGACGCGCAACCGATGCGTCCAGCGCACGAGGGCCCGCGATCCGGGGATGTCGTCGAGCCATGCCGGTCCGGCCCCCAGGCTCGTCATGACGGCCAGGAGCACGACGGCGGCTACGGCCTCGAGGGCCCCGTCGGTTCCGACGAGCGCGCCGAGTCCGGTGCCCGCCACCAGCAGGACGAGCGCGTCCCCCGCCAGCCGCAGTGCCCGACGGCCCCGTCCCTGTCGCGACCAGCGCGTCACCCAGTCCGGTACTCGGCCCAGCTCCTCGTCGCGCAGCGGAGGCATGCCCTGCATCTCGATCGGCGGCCGCCCCTCGCGTTCCCGCGCGACCTGTTCCGCGTTGTGGTCCCGCACCATGCGGTTGATCCGTCCCGCGTCGATGAGCCACCAGACGAGGGCGCCGCCGCCCGTGAAGAGCTGGACGGTGCCGCTGAACGGCCGTTCCAGGTAGAAACGATGCGCCCCGAGCAGACCGAGAAAGACCCAGAGGAGCCAGGCGATCGATCGGCGCTTGCTTCGATACGCGTACAGGTCCTCCAGGACATCGCGGGAGAAGTCGGGATCGAGGGGTCGCTCGAGCACGGACATGGGCGGATCGTAGATGGCACGTTCACCTGCCACAAGCGCGGACGGGGAATGGAGAACGACCGCTCCTGCGGCTATTCTCCCGAGGCCGATCGAGCCGAATCCACTTCGCTGGAGCCACGCCACGTGCCATCGCCCGACCCCGAAGCAGGCCTCGACTTCAGCGATCTCATCGGCCTGTCGGAATCCGAGCTGCGCGAGCGACTCGGCTCGCCGGAGACGCGGAGCGGGACGGGTGGAGAGCTGTGGCTGATCCACGAGACACCCCGCGGTCGCCTGCGGCTGCGTTGCTCGCGGGCCGCTCCGAACGCCCGGTTGAGGGTCGCGTCCTGGACACTCGAGTGCCGGACGGGACACGAGACCCTGCGCGCCGCGGTCGAGACACTCGGGCTCTGGCCCGCCGCCGCGCCCGACGTCGAGGCCTCGGCTCTCGACGTGCCCCTCGCGCGCCGCCCGCTGTCCTCGCCGGGTGGGGAAGGGCTCCACTCGCTCACGGCCACGATCCGGGGCGGCCGCTTCACCCGGATCTCGGTATTCGACGAGGCGCCCGACTGGTCCTGATCCGAGCCCCGCTCGCCTCTCGTCTCTCCCCGCCCGACCCTTGCATCCTGCAACGCCACCCCTATCATTGTCCCATCCCGGATGGCGAAATGCGCGTCCGGTGTCCCATCCATCCCCGGGGAGATCACGCCATTGTTGCGATCCGCCAATACCGAGCGCCGCCTCGCCGCCGCGCTGGAGCCGGGGCAGGTGCTCTACTGGATGTACGCCGTGCGCCTCCTCCTCTCCATCGGGGTGTTCGGCTCCCAGCTCCTCATCGCCGATCTGCTGTCGCCTCGGCTTCCCGGGCTGTTCAGTCCCGAGTATCGGGTGGCGATCCTCGGGTTGACGGCGGCCACCCTCCTCACCCCGCTGGCCTACTGGTACAGCCACCGTCGCCGGAAGAAGATCGGCTACGTCTTCATCTACCTGCAGGCGACGCTCGACATCCTGCTCGTGAACGGAATCGTCGTCCTGACCAACGGCAGCAACAGTCCCTTCACCTTCCTGTTCATTCCGCTGGCCGCCGCCTATGCGCTGATCCTGCCGCTTCCGTCCGCGGTGATCGTGGCACTCGCCAGCGGCACGATCTACCTGCTGTCGACGCTGCTCGCGTTCCCCGGGCAGGTCACCGTATGGGCGCTGGCGCTGCAGGTCGTCATCTTCACGATGATCGCGATCCTCGCGAGTCTGTTGGGTGCCCGCCTCCGCCAGGTGCGGATGCGACTCCGGAGCGTCGAGGGAGAGCTGCGGCGACTGCAGCTCGACACGGCCGACGTGCTCCGGATCATCCCGTCGGGCGTGATGACGATGGACGAGGACTGGCGGCTCGTCTACATGAACGTCGCCGCCGCCGAGATCTTCCGTGTCGACGTGGATCCCTGGATCGGCCGCGATCTGCGCGATTTGTTGCGTGAGCGCGCGCCCGACCTCCAGACGGCGCTCGAGGAGACGCTCCAGAGCGGACGAAGGGTGCGAAACCGGGAAGTCGAGATTCTGCCCCCGCTGGAGTCCGAGCCGGAGGTCGCAGCCTCGGCCGGCCGGGAGGAGGCCTCGCGTGCGATCGCTCGGGTCGAGGCGGGCGAGGTCGGTCGGAGCGATCGGCCGCTCGAGGAAGTCTCCCACGACCCCCTTCCGGTGGCCGTCAGCACGTCGTCTCTGCAGGGGGCCGGGAGCAGCACGTCGTTCGTCGTCCTCCTGCAGGATCTGCGGCCGGTGCGTCAGCTCGAGGATCTTCGGTTGCGGACCGGTAGGCTCGAGGCCGTCGCGGAGCTGTCGGCTTCGCTGGCGCACGAGCTGCGAAATCCGATCGCCTCGATCCGGAGCGCCGTCGAACAGCTGTCGAACCGGACCTACGCATCGGAAAGCGACCAGGTGCTCGGCCGGCTGATCAAGCGCGAAAGCGATCGGCTGAGCCGAATTCTCGGGGAGTTCAGCGACTTCGCCCGGGTCGACGTGGCGGAGCGTCGCCCGATCGATATCGACCGGCTGCTGCGGGAGGTCATCGAGACCGCCCAACAGCACCCGGCGGCCCGCGAGCGAGCGTACTTCGAGCGCAACGTCTTCGGCGACATGAGCGGTCTCTGGGGCGACCCCGAGCTGCTGCATCGCACGCTGCTGAACCTGGTGCTGAACGCCGTCCAGGTAGGAGAGACCGGCCGTCCGGTACGCGTGCAGGTCGTCGCCGATGCGCTGCGTCCCGACCTGGTCCCGACCGAGGTCGCGCTCGGCATTCCGGTGCGCATTCGCGTCATGGACGACGGCCCGGGCATCGACCCCGAGGACCTGCCGCGCATTTTCGATCCGTTCTTCACGCGCCGCCAGGGGGGCAGCGGCCTCGGCCTCTCCATCGCGCATCGCGCCGTGCAGGCACACGGCGGCGCGTTGATCGCCAGCTCCGTGCCCGGCGAGGGCGCCACCTTCGCCATCGTGCTGCCACGGCGGTCCGAGCGTACCCGGGACGTCCGCGCGCAGGAGGACCGCCGGGGGACGGACGACGCCGGTGGGACGGGGCCCGCGACCGGACGGCATGCCCGCGGCGGCACCCTGTGATTTCAGTCACGGAGACTCGGACCACCACTTCGTAGAGAATCCCCACACGAGGAAGCACATGCGAGACAAGCCACTGCTGTTGTTGATCGACGACGAGATGGGACTGGTAGAGTCCCTCACCGTTCTTCTCGAGGACGAAGGCTTCGACGTCGTTTCGGAGGTTACCGGCGCGGACGGGGTGGACAAGTTCAAGGAGGCGACTCCCGACATCGTCCTGACCGACGTCCGGATGCCGAAGACCTCCGGGATCGAGGTGCTCGAGGAGATTCGGCGTACCGCGCCCGAGGTTCCGGTCGTGCTCATGACCGCCCAGGCCTCGCTGCAGTCCGCCATCCAGGCGGTCAACCTCGGCGCGACACACTACGTGCAGAAACCGTTCGAGAACGATGAACTGGTGGCGATACTTCGCCGCTCACTCGACTGGGGCCGGCTCAAGAAGGAGAACGCCGGGCTGAAGCGGGAGCTCAACAAGCAAAAGGCGCTCAAGGTCGGGCGCCCGATCGGCGTCGCACCCGCCTTCGAGGATTCGCTGAAGATGGCCGAAAACGTCGCCGACAGCGAGTCGACGATTCTGCTCAGCGGGGAGTCGGGCACGGGAAAAGAGGTTTTCGCCCGATACATCCACGATCTGTCGAGCCGCTCGACGCGGCGGTTTCTTTCGCTGAACTGCGGCGCCTTGCCGGAAGGGCTGCTCGAGTCGGAGCTCTTCGGCCACGTCAAAGGAAGCTTCACCGGGGCCGTCCGCGACAAGGAGGGCCTCTTCGTCGCGGCGTCCGGCGGGACCTTCTTCATGGACGAGGTCGGCGAACTCTCGCCCTCGACCCAGGTCAAGCTGCTGCGCGTCCTTCAGCAGCGCGAGGTCATTCCCGTCGGGTCGACCGATCCGGTCGCTGTTGATGTTCGTCTGATAGCCGCCACGAATCGTGATCTCGAGCGGGAGATCGAGGAGGGACGCTTCCGGCGCGATCTGTACTACCGCCTGAACGTCATCTCGATGGAGCTTCCGCCGCTCCGGGACCGCAAGGAGGACATCTCGTTGCTGGCCGAGCACTTCCTGAAGCGCCAGGCTTCGGAGGCGGGCGAAGACGTGAAGAAGCTGTCGTCCAGGGCGCAGTCGATTCTGCAGGACTATCAC
>CAZOEX010000106.1:0-7654 GCA_964578925.1 uncultured Gemmatimonadota bacterium
ACATCATGTTCAACGAGGGAATCAGCCGCACCGGAGTCCTCGTCGACCTGGGCGAGGAATACGACATCGTCCAGCGGGCCGGCAGCTGGTATTCCTACGGCGACGACGTACGGCTGGGCCAGGGACGCGAGAACGCGAAGGCCTTCCTGATCGAGAACCCCGACATCGCGGACGAGATCGAGGCGCGACTGCGCCGTGAGCTCGGTCTGACGCCCGACGAAGCGGAGGATGAGGAAGAGGCCGAGGAAGCCGAAGAGGACGAGGCCGAGACGGCGAAGGAGGGGGCGGCCTGACGGATCCCGAACCCGCCGGAGCCGCCAGCCCCGCAACGGACGATCGCTTCGAGGCGGCAATGGACAAGGCATTGGAACTATTGTCGTTCCGTCCGCGCAGTGAAAGTGAAATAGAGACGAGGCTGCGCCGCGAAGGCCATGGGTCCGAGCTGGTCGATGCGGCGATCGAGCGGTGCCGTGAGCTGGGTTATCTCGACGACCGCGCTTTCGCGCTGTCGCACGTGAGAGACCGACTGCGACTCAACCCGCGCGGCCGCCGCGCGCTCCGATCGGAGCTCCATCGGAAGGGTGTCGATCGCGGCATCGCCGAGGAAGCGATCGAGGAAGCGTTCCGGGAATGGGGGATCGACGAACGCGAGCTCGCGCGAGAGCTCGCGGCGAAGCGTTCCGGGACCCTCGATCGCCTGGAACGCTCCGCGGCCCGACGGCGGTTGTCGGGCTACCTGGCACGGCGCGGCTTTCCGGGCCCGATCGTGCGGGACGTGGTACGCGAGACGCTGGCCGGCGCCGACCCGTCGCCTCGCCCCGATTGAGAACCCCCTACGGCCCCGCCATATTGGCCGGATGAAAGCCCGCGAAGTCCGCACCCGGTTCATAGAGTTCTTCGAGCGCCAGGGCCACCTGCACCTGCCGAGCGGCTCGCTCGTTCCCGAGGACGATCCGACCCTGCTGTTCACGAACGCGGGGATGGTGCAGTTCAAGGACGTCTTCCTCGGTCGCCAGGAACGCCCGGCCGCCCGCGCGGTCACGTCGCAGAAGTGCCTGCGGGTCAGCGGCAAGCACAACGACCTGGAAGAAGTCGGGCGCACGGCGCGCCATCATACCTTCTTCGAGATGCTCGGCAACTTCTCCTTCGGCGACTATTTCAAGCGCGAGGCGATCGACTACGCCTGGCGCTTCGTCACCGAAGAGCTGGGGCTCGAGCCGGAGCGGCTGTGGGCGACGGTCCACTACACCGACGACGAGGCGGCGGAGCTCTGGCCCGAGGTCACGGGTATCCCGCCGTCCCGGGTGCTTCGGCTCGGCGACAAGGACAATTTCTGGCAGATGGGCGAGACCGGCCCCTGCGGTCCGTGCTCCGAGATCCACTACGACAAACGCCCCGCCGGGGCGACCGTCGACCTCTCGCCCGAGGCGTTCGAGCGACTCGGCGAGGCCGACGAGTTCATGGAGATCTGGAACCTCGTCTTCATGCAGTACGATCGTGGTCCCGACGGCGATACACCCCTGCCGAAGCCTTCGATCGACACGGGCGCGGGACTCGAGCGCATCGCCGCGATCCTGCAGGACACGCCCACCAGCTACCATACGGACCTCTTCCTGCCGCTGATCGAGCGGGCGGAGGCGATCGTCGGCCGTCCGTACTCGAGGGCGCCCGAGGACTGGGAGGAAGGGCTGCCCTTCCGGGTCCTGGCCGACCACGCGCGCGCCGTGGCCTTCATGCTCGCCGACGGCGTCTTCCCGTCCAACGAGGGCAGGGGCTACGTCCTGCGCCGCATCCTGCGCCGGGCCGGCCGCTACGCCTGGCTCCTCGGACGTCGTGAGCCCACGCTGGACGCCCTGGTCGGCGTGGTCGTCGACGAGATGTCCGATACCTATCCCGAGCTGGAAGCCCGGCGCGAGCACCTGTCGCGCACGACCCGCGCCGAGGAGGAGCGGTTCCTCGCCACGATCGACGCCGGCATGCATCGCTTCGACGAGGTGGCGCCCGAAGGCGGCTCCGGGACGATTTCCGGCGACGACGCGTTCAAGCTCTACGACACCTACGGCTTCCCGCTGGATCTGACGGAGTTGATGGCGGCCGAGCGCGGGTACGACGTCGACCATGCCGGCTTCGAACGCGAGCTCGAGGCCCAGCGCCGACGCTCCCGCGAGGAGAGCGTGATGCCGGGAGGGGACGACGGGGCCCGGGCGCTGGGAGTCGAGACCCTGGAGGCGGCACGGCGGCTGACCGATGCCGGCGACCAGACGTTCGTGGGATACGAGCAGCTCGACGTGGAGACTCCGGTGCTCGCGTACGAGCGGGACGAATCCGGCGAGACCGGCGTATTTCTGCTGCAGCGGAATCCCTTCTACGTGGAATCGGGCGGCCAGGTGAGCGACGCGGGCCGGCTGAGCGGCGAGGACTGGACGGCCGAAGTGGCCGCGGCGCTGCCCAACGAGCGGGGCCAGACCGTGCTGGTCGCACGGCCAACATCGGGCGGGCTTCCGGAGGCGGTCGATAACGTTCGCGCCCGCGTCTCGGAGCGGATCCGGCACGACACCGAGCGCAACCACACGGCGACGCACCTCCTTCACGCCGCGCTCCGCGACGTCCTGGGCGAGCACGTGCAACAGGCGGGCTCGCTCGTCGCGCCCGATCGCCTGCGCTTCGACTTCTCCCACAGCGGTCCCCTGGCGCCCGAGGAACGGCACGAGATCGAGCGAAAGGTCAACGAGGCGATCTGGGCCAACGCGCCGATCGAGATCGACCATCGCCCCTACAGGGAAGCGCTCGAGGACGGTGCCATGGCGCTGTTCGGCGAGAAGTACGGCGACGAGGTACGCGTCGTGTCCGTGCCGGGCGTGAGCCTCGAGCTGTGCGGCGGGTGCCACGTGCGCACGACGGGCCAGATCGGCCAGTTCCGGATCGTGGCGGAGACGGGGGTCGCGGCAGGCATCCGCCGGATCGAAGCGGTCACCGGGCGGCGAGCCTGGCGTCGGGCCCTCGACGCGGAGCAAGAGCTGGAGGAGCTGGCCACCTCGCTCGGCGTCCCCCGCCGCGACCTGGGCCGCCGCGTCGCCGCGTTGCAGGAGGAGGTCGAGCGACTCGAGGCGCGGGTAGCGGAGCAACGGGGTGCCGAGGCGGCCGGCGAAGCGGATCGGTTGGTCGAGGAGGCGGAGGAGCTGCCGGGCGGTGGCCGTCTCGTGCGGTCGCGCGTCGAGGTGGCCGACGGAACGGATCTCGCCGAGTTCGGGGATCGGTTGCGGGCGCGGCTCGAGTCGGGGGCGGCGATCGTGCACGTGACCCGGCCGACCGGCAAGGAGGCGTTTCTCGGGGTCGTGACCGACGACTGGATCGCCCGTGGATTGAAGGCGGGAGACATGGTCCGTACGGCCAGCAAGGCTACGGGATCGGGCGGCGGAGGCCGGCCGCACCTGGCGCAGGGCGGAGTCGGCGACTCCGGGGACGTGAACGAGGCGCTCGATCTGGCCGCGACGCAGGCCCGCGAACTCGCCCTCGCGGTGGCGAGCGGCGCGTGACGACCCACGAATGGCTCGGACCCCGGCTGCAGGGCGCCCCTCCGGATCTCGCGGAGGCCGTTCGCGGCCTGATCGAGCAGGGATCCGGGGCAGGTGCGTCGATCGACCCGCGGGCCGAGATTCCGGACCGTCTGGCCGCCGCGGCGATTCGCGGTTTCGACGGCGTGCTCGAGGCGGCGGATCCGTCGTCCCGTTCGCGCGAGGCCGCGCTACGGCTGCTCGCGGCGGACGCGTTGCTCACCTATGCCTTCGAGGCGGCTGCCGACCTCGAAACGGGTGCCGACGAGCTGGCCGAGCGCATCGGTCCCGGCGGCACGCTCGGCTCCCTTCTCCTGGCGGCGGCCGGAGAGGGATGCCCCTGATCGCCGAACCGGCGCTCGTCGACCTGCACTGCCACCTCGTACCGGGCGTGGACGACGGGGCGGAGTCGGTCGAGAGCGCGCTGGCGGCTCTCCGCTCCTTTCGCGACTCGGGCGTCGTGCGGGTGGTGACGACGCCGCACCTGGACGCGGGACACGTACGAACCGGACGCCGGGAGCGCATCGAAGAGGCCTTTCGACGCGTCGCGGAAGAGGCGGCCGCCGAGCTCCCGGACCTTCGTTTCGAGCTCGGCTACGAGATTCGCATCGACGATCCCGAGGTGGATCTCTCGGACCGCGGCCTCGGGCTGTCCGACGGCGGCGCGATCCTCGTGGAGTTTCCACGGCTTGCGCTGCCGGTCTACTCGCCGCGGATGCTCGACGTGGTGCGCCAGCAGGGGTGGACGCCCGTGCTGGCTCACCCGGAACGGTATTCGGGGATCGGCGCGTCCTACGAGTGGATTCGCCACTGGCGGGAGATGGGCGTGCTCATGTGCATGAACGTCGGCAGCCTGCTCGGGGAGCACGGCCGCGACGCCCAGCAGGTCGCGCGGCGAATGCTCGCGTCCGGGCACGCGGATCTGATCGGTTCGGACCATCACGCCCGTCCTCATCGGTCCACGCTCCTGCGTCGGGGCTTCGATCTGCTGGTCGAGCGCGGCGGCGACGAGATGGAGGAGGCGGCCCGACTGCTCGTCGAGATCAACCCGAGCGCCGTACTCTCCGGGGACCCCGTGTGGCCGGTGCCGCCGCTCGAACTCGAGGCGGGATGGCTCGGGCGCGTCCGCCGCAAGCTGCTGGGAGGATGAGACCGAGAGGCCTGTCGAGGAACCGGGGCGCACCTCGCGAGCGGCGCTTGCGGGGTTCAGAGAAGGAACGACGACGAGTCGTAGCAGCGCTACGGCGAGGAGGAGAGACGAACTATCAACCGCGCAACCGCTCGACAGGCCTCTAGATGAGCGACCGGAAACCCGACGACGCCGTCGCGGGACTTCGCCGGCTGGCGGAGCTCGCCGGCCGGGCCGCGGACGAGATGTCCGAAGGGATCAGCCGGTACGGCGATTGGGCGATCGAAACTCTCGGAGAAGGCGGCCGGCTGCTCTTCTGCGGCAACGGGGGGAGTGCGTCGACCGTGGAGCACGTCGCAGCCGAGTACGTGGTCCGCTTTCGACGACGACGCCGTCCGCTTCCGGCGATCGCCCTGACGGCCGGCAGCGCCGGTCTCACGGCCGCGGCCAATGACTTCGGCTACGAAGAGGTCTTCGTCCGGGCCCTCGAGGCGCACGCGCGACCCGGAGACCTCCTCATCGTGCATTCGACGAGCGGGACGTCGCCGAACTGCCTGGCCGCCGCCGGGACGGCGGGCGAGCTCCGTGTCCGCTGCGTGGCGCTCACGGGGGCGTCGGGCGGCTCGCTGGCCGAGATCGCCGATCTGGCGTTGCGCGTGCCGGCAGAGGAAACCGCCGCGATCCAGGAGATCCACCTGGCGATCGAACATGCCGTGGCGGATCGGGTGGACGCCTACTTCGCAGAGGAGGCCCGCACCAGCGGACAAAAGCAAGGTAGGACGTCGTGAGCGAGCGCGAGACGAACCGCGGAGCCGACCCGAGCCCGAGCTCGCCCGGCCTGGAGGCGCCGGCCTCGTTTCTCGCGCTGGCCGAGCGGCTCGAGGCGAGCGGTTACCAGGCATGGGCCGTCGGCGGAGCGATACGAGACCTCCTGCTGGGAATCGGCCGCACCGATTGGGACCTCGCCACCGATGCCCGCCCGGACGAGGTTCGGCGGCTCTTTCCTCGTACGATTCCGCTCGGGATGGAGCACGGGACCGTCGGCGTGCTGCAGGAGGACGGAGCCGTCTACGAGGTGACGACCTTCCGCCGGGACATCGAGACGGACGGACGGCACGCCGTCGTGGCCTTCGCGGACTCGATCGAGGAAGACCTGGCGCGCCGCGACTTCACGATCAACGCGATCGCCTGGCGCATCTCCACCCACGAGCTGCGCGATCCCTGGGACGGCCGAGCCGACCTGCAGGCGAGAATCCTGCGGGCGGTCGGCGACCCGTCCGAACGCTTCGCCGAGGACTACCTGCGCGTTCTCCGCGGCCTGCGGTTCGCCGGGCGCTATGATCTCACGATCGATCCCGAGACCAGGGAGGCGCTGGAGGCGGCCGTGGACGGGCTGTCGGAGCTGTCCGCCGAGCGGGTACGGGAAGAACTCGAGAAGATCCTCTCGGGCCCCCGGCCCTCGGCTTCGCTGCGGCTCTACCGCGACACCGGAGCGCTCGCCGCCTGGTATCCGGAGCTCGAGGCGGAGTCGGACACCGACGCCTGGGAGTCGACCCTGGCGGCGCTCGACGAGTTGCACCCCGGCCGGCCGCTGCTTCGCCTCGTGCGCCTCCTCCTGCTGATCCCCGGCGCGGGGGAGGACCCCGATCCGGGGGAGGCGAAGGTGGAAAGGGTCATCGACCGGCTCAAGCTTTCGAACGCCGATCGACGCAGGATTCTGCACCTGCGGCGGCACTTCCTCCCCTTCGTGAACCCGCTGGACTCGTCCGCGCACATGCGGGAATGGCTGGCCGACATCGGCGCTGGGACCGAGAGGGACCTCTTCCGCCTTCACTTCGCGGCCGCGCGCGCCTCCGGCGACGAACGGGCCGCCGGGGCGCTCGTCCACACCTGGCGCCGCGTACACGAGGAACGGCTCGGCGACGCACCCATCGAGCGGTCGGAGCTGGCCGTGGACGGCCGGGACCTGCTGGAGCTCGCCGTCGAGGAGGGCCCGATCATCGGACTCCTCCTCGACGAACTTCACGCCCAGGTGCTGGAGGACCCTTCGCTCAACGATCGTGACGTCCTGCTGGACCGGGCCCGCCAGCTGATCGAGATGGCGTCCCTGCGCGGAGCGCTCGACCGTAACGGGCCCGGCGAAGGGGACATCCCGTGACCTCCGGACCGCCCGATCTGTTCGAGGGCGAGGGGGTCCCCGAGGGCGCTGCGCCCGGGGGTCCGGGAGCCGGCCGGAAGGTGTCTCGCAGAGTGGCGCCGAACGCTCCGCTCGCCGCGCGGATGCGTCCGGACGAGCTGGACGGCTTCGTCGGGCAGGAGTCCCTGGTCGGCCCGGAGGGTCCGCTTCGCGAGCTGATCCAACGCGACCGCCTGCCAAGCCTGATTCTGTGGGGGCCGCCGGGAGTGGGGAAGACGACCCTCGCGCACATCGTCGCCGGAGTCACCGGGGCGGCTTTCGAACCGTTCAGTGCCGTGACCGAGGGCATTCCCCGGCTGCGCGAGATCCTCGCGGCCGCGCGGGACAGGCGCCGGGCGACGGGCCGGGACACGATCCTGTTCATCGACGAGATCCACCGATTCAACAAGGCGCAGCAGGACGCGCTGCTGCCGCACGTGGAATCGGGGGCCGTCGTGTTGATCGGGGCGACGACCGAGAACCCCAGCTTCGAGGTGATTGCTCCACTGCTCAGCCGGACCCGCGTCTTCGTGCTCGAACCGCTCCCGGCGGACGCCATCCTCGGGCTCTGTCACCGCGCGCTCTCGGACACCGACCGAGGGCTCGGAGAGCGCGGGCTGGACGCGGAGGAAGCCGCTGTCGAACGCCTGGCCGAGATCGCCGACGGCGACGCCCGGCGCGCGCTCAACACCCTGGAGACGGCGGCGGATCTCGCCGGCGACGGGGGCCGGATCACGCTCGAGGTCATCGAGGCGGCGCTCCAGAAACGCATTCCGCGCTACGACAAGTCCGGCG
>CAZOEX010000107.1:0-7638 GCA_964578925.1 uncultured Gemmatimonadota bacterium
TGATCGAGCACCCCGACTGCGAGATCGAGGAGCTGATGGAGCGCATCGAGGGGCCCGACTTCCCCACGGGCGGATACATCTGGGGCTACGAGGGAATCGGCGACGCCTACCGCGAGGGGCGCGGGCTGGTCGAGATGCGGGCCCGAATGCACATCGAGGAGGGCAGCTACGGGAAGTGCTCGCTGGTGGTGACGGAGCTTCCCTACCAGGTGAACAAGTCCCGCGTCATCGAGCAGATCACGAAGATCGTGCGGAGCGGTCGCACCGAGGCGATCACCGACCTGCGCGACGAATCCGACCGCGACGGCCTTCGGCTGGTGATCGAGCTGAAGCGCGACGCCAACCGCAAGAAGCTGCTCAAGACGCTATTCCTGAAGACGCAGCTTCGGCACACCTTCGGCGTCATCATGCTGGCGCTGGTGGACGGGCGCCCGGTCCAGCTCAACCTGAAGGAGGCGCTCGAGTGCTACGTCGAGCACCGGCTCGACGTCATCCGGCGGCGCGCGGCCTACGAGATGGCCGAGGCCGAAGACCGGGTGCACGTGCTCGAGGGGCTCCTCACGGCGCTGGACGACATCGACCGGGTGATCGAGCTGATCCGCGAGTCGACCTCGCCCGCCGTCGCCTCCGACCGCCTCTGCGCCGCCTTCGGGCTCACCGAGCGGCAGGCCGGCGCGATCCTCGCCATGCGGCTCGCCCGCCTCACGCAGCTCGAGGGCAAGAAGCTGCAGGACGAGATGGACGAGCTGAAGGCTCGCATCGAACGGCTGCGCGAACTGGTGGACGAGGACGACGCGGCCCGGCGCGAGCTGCTCGGTGAGGAGCTGGCCGACCTGGCCGCCCGCTACGGCGACGAGCGCCGCACCGTAGTTCTCGACGAGAGCCAGGACTTCCCCCTGCCCTCGGAAGACGATGCGGGCTCCTCGCTCGTGCTCGTCTCGCGCCACGGCTACGTGAAGGCGCAGCCGGTGCGGAGCGGCAAGGCCGAGGGGCTGGCCGGCGCCGAGGCGATGTCCGAGCGCGAGGGCGACTTCGTGACCCGGGCCTTCCTCGGACGGGCCGAGACCGAGCTGTTGATCTTCACCGCCTCCGGCGTCGTCAAGAGCGTGACGGTGGGCGAGCTGCCGATCGGCACCCGCTCGTCGCGCGGGCGGCCGCTGGCGGAGTTGATCGAGGTGGAACCGGATGACGCGATCGTCGCGATCCACCCGGTGCCCGACACCTCGGACGAGCGCTACGTGACCACCGTGAGCGAGCAGGGCCAGGTGAAGCGGAGTTCCCTCGAGGAGTACGGCAACGTGCGGGGCACCGGCATCATCGCCGCCGGACTCGCCGACGGCGACCGGCTGATCGAGGTGCACCTGACCGATGGCGCCCGGGAGCTGATCCTCGCCACGCGGCAGGGGCAGATGATCCGTTTCGAGGAGAACGAGGTGCGTCCGATGGGCCGGAGCGCGAAGGGCGTGAAGGGCATCGACCTGGAAGGGGACGACGCGGTCGCCGTGTCGGCCTGCCCCCATCCCGACGCCGACCTCTTCGTGGTCACCCGGTCGGGCCGGGCCAAGCGCTTCCCCGTGAACGAGGTGCGCCTCCAGGGCCGCGCCGGCAAGGGCGTCACCGTGGTGCCCGACATCGAGCGCACCGGCGAGGTTGCGGGCCTCGTGCCGGTCGAGGGCGATCCTCCCCTCGTGTTCGAGCGCCCCCCGGGCGCTATCGTCCCGGCCCGGGCGGGCTCCCTGCCCACCCCCGCCCGGCGCCGGCTCGCCGCCCGGCTCGAGGAGCTCGCCCGCGCGGGCGACGTGGCGGCCGTGCACCTTCGGCTCGGGGGCGTGTCGGTGGACGCGGCGGCGGCTTCGGACACCGGTGAAGGGGAGGCGGCCGAGAGTGAAGCGGGCGACGCGGCCGGCGCGGCCGGGGGCGGCGACGAGGCCGCCGCAGCGGTCGGCGGCGGCGAGGGTCCGCAGGGGGAGCTGGATCTCCCCGAGAGCTGAGGCCGCCCCGGCTCGGCCGAGGACTTCGCCGAAGGCGCGGCCGCGGCTCAGTCGCCGGTGGCGTCCGCCAACTGCGATTCGTCGCGCTCCAGGACCCGGATCTCCGTGCCGCTGGGCAGGGTGACGCGACCCGTCGCCAGGTCACGCACCGTGAGGGTCAGCCGGTAGAGGCCGGCCGGAGCCTTGGCCAGGTCGAGCCGCAGTCCCGAGGGCGTGACCACCCGGCCGGCGGATCTCGCGACCCCGGTGAACTCCAGGTCGAAGGGCGGACCGTCGCCGTCCTCGGGCTCCAGCACCACGTCGGCGGTGTAGCGGCCGCCGGGCGTGAGGTTGTAGGCCTCGAAGTAGATCCACATCCGCCCGTCCGCGTTCGTCACGTGGATCGGCTGCGGCGAGAGCGACACGGCGTCCGTCTGCGCCCAGCTCCCCCCGGAATCGGGCGACACCGCGATGCCCGAGAGTCTCGGCAGCGGCGCCGACATTTCCGGCACGTTCAGCGTCCCGCTCGTGAAGCCGCCGGACGGGGGTGCCCGATCGTCGTCCCCCGGCGCGCGTGGCGGCCCGGCCCGCACGACCACCTTCGTCTCGTATTCGCCCGGGGGCAGATCGAAGGGGAGCCTCACGACGACGTCGGACTCGGGCTCGGGAAACTCGAGGCGTCCGGTCGTCCGCTCCTGGTGTCCGTCCCGGTCGAGGGCGGTCGCGATCACCTCCAGCCCTTCCTCGGGCCAGGGATCGATCTCCTGTAGCTGTTCGCCGTTCACCGCCAGGAAGAGCCACATCCGGGTGCGGTCCGGCATCGGCAGACGGAAGGCCACCCACTCGTGCAGCAGACCCACGTCCATGCGCACGTCGGGACGCTCCGGCACTTCGGTCACGGCGTACTGGCCGTCGGCCCAGGTGAGGTCGCGCTCGTCCTGCAGGATCTCCACGTTACGAAACTCATCGAAGCGGTAGGCCATCCGGGCGTACTCGGGATCGAGCTGGGCCCGGCTCGTGTAGATCTGGCGGAGAATACCCGCGGGCAGCCGGTCGAGCAGGGGTGCCTGCGCAATCATGGGGTTCCGGGTTCGGTCGATGGACCCGTCCGCGCGCACGGGGCAGCGGAAGATCTCCCCCAAATTCGACAGGAGCCACCAGTTGTCGTTGCCACCCAGCGGCGACAGATGGTACATGCGGTTTTCGTCCTGGAAACGATAAAACCAGGTCACATTGGGCTGATGGCATTCGCCGCTGATCATCGCCGCCGTCTCGTCCGGCGGCCCGAGCCGCATGTAGAGAAGCCCGCGGTCGTCGAAGCGTGGCGATCCCGTGCGCCCGAGCCGGCTGTTGAGCTTTCCGGAGGACCCCACGTCCTGGGCCTTGCCCCGGCGCGTGTAGTGGTCCATCGCGAACCGGAGCCGAGCGTAGTGCGCCGCGATGCGGTCGGCCACCGGCATCGCCGATCTCGCCGCGCGCTCGTTCCAGAAGACGCGGAGGAAGCCGCAGTCGTCTCGCTGTGACGCGGGGAGCCGGCGGAGCCGGTCCCAGCGCTCGACTTCTTCCGGGGTGGCGAGCATCTCCACGTCGCGCCATGCCTCGAGCGCGCTCGCCTCGTTCGCCGACGAGCAGGCTCGCCAGTAATGCTCGGCGGCTGCGTCCGCCGCACCGGCCAGGAAGGCGACGCGGGCCCGGTCGAGCTCGATCGTGCCGGCGGGCGCGCCGGCCGCCTCGGCCCGGTCGAGCGCTTCGCTCGCCGCCTCCGCGTCGCCCGCGCGGAGCCACAGGCGGGCGACCGTGAGCCATGCCAGGGCCGACGTCGGGCCACCGGTGACTTGCTCCCAATCCTCCAGAAGCTCCTCCACGTCGCCCCGGTCGACCGTCGAGCGCGGCTCCATCCGGTCGGCGAGGTCCTCGGCGAAGTCGTCGTGGCCGGCCCGCTCGAGGCCGACCTGCACCTGGGCCGGCAGCGACTGCGCGGCAAGATCGGCCGGTCCGAGCGCGTGCAACAGAAGCCCGAGAAGTGCCGGAAGAGCGACGCGGAACAGTGGCTTCACGTCACCGCTCCTCCATGACGACGATCGAGGTCGTATGGGGAAGCGTCACGCCGCCGGAGTCCTCGTCGGTGACCGTGATCGACATCTCGTAGCTCCCGGGCTCCGCGTCGGTGAGATCGAGCCGCAGCGTGCGGCGCGTGCGAGGCTGGCCTTCGAAGGGCACCTCTCCGGGGAAGGCCAGGTCGAATGCCTCCCCGCGGTTCCCGTCGGGCTCGAATCGCAGTCGGGTCTCGTAGCGGCCACCGGGCGTGAGGTTGTAGGCCTCGAAGTAGATCCAGGCCACGCCCTCAGGACCCGTACGATGCGCCGGACTGGGCACCATTCCCAGGTCGGGACCGCTCGGAGCCAGCGGTTCCCAGCTTCCGGCCGAGTCCGAGGCCACCGCCACGTCCGACAGTACCGGGAGCTGCCCGGCCAGATCCCGCACCGTGATCTCGCCACGCCGGTAGTTTCCCGACCGCTGCGCGCCCGGCTCCGCCAGACCGTCCCGAATCGTCAGCGTATACCGATAGACGCCGGGATCGAGCTCGAGCGGAATCCGCACGGGCAAACTCTGGTCGCGTCGGAGGCGCGTCGGAGACATGGCGGCGAAGGAGGCGTCGTGCCGCGCGTATTCGCCGTTCTCGTCGATCAGCGCGAGGCGCGCGTCCACCCGGTAGCGGAAAGCCGTCCCTTCGGGGCGCGGCGTCAGCCGGTCTCCCTCGAGAAGGGCGTTCACCCAGACCCGGTTCTTCCCCCGGCTGCGCGAGCGGAACTGCAGGGTCTCCACCATCAGCCGCGAGTCCGGGTTGATGGTCGGACGCTCGGGCACGTCCTGGATCGCGAACCGCACGTCACGGAAGGTGCGGTCGCGCTCCTCCTGCAGGACGCGTTCGCTCTCCAGCGCCGCGGTCCCCTGCGTGTTCAGGAGCCCGTCGGCTCGCCGCGAGGACATGCGCTGGGCGGCCTGGGCGTAGAGCGGATCGAGTCCCTGCCGCGAACGATAGAGATCCTGGAGGACGAGGCTGGCGGCCGGTCCGAGCTGCACGGCCCGATGCTGGTTCACCGGCGAGAGCCGCATCACGCCGCCGCCCTGCCCCGACGCCTCCGGGGCGCCGCAGCGATAGACCTGGCCGAGGTTCTCGATCAGCCAGTAGTCGTCGGTTCCCGAGAAGGTCGTGAAGTGGTAGACCCTGGTGCCCTCGGGATAGTCGTAGGCCCAGCTCTCGTTCGGCTGATAGCACTCCGCGCTGACGACCTCGTTCTCCATCGTCGTCGGATTCCCGGCGAAGCGCGTGGTCCTCGCCGGCTCGCCCATCCGAATGTAGATGAGTCCGCGATCGTCGTACGCCGCCTCACGCGGCCGGCCGATCTCGGTGGACAGCGTGGGCCCCTTCTTCCCGCTGCGCCGGCGATAGTTGTTCTGCGCGTACTGCACGCGTTCGTAGTGCTCGCGGATGCGGGTCCCGACCTCCATGGTCGAAGCCATCGCCCGCTCGCCCCAGAAGCGCCGCAGGAAGGCGCAGAGATCGGTCTGGGTGGCGGGAAGACGACGGAACCGGTCCCAGCGCTCGAGCTCGTCGGGCGTGGCCAGGACCTCGATGTCGCGCCAGTATTGCAGCGCCGTCCCGGCATCGGCCCGCTCGCATCCCTCCCAGTAGGCCTGCTCCCCGAGACGGACGTCGCCGCTCAGGAAGGCGATCCGCGCCTGGTCCAGCAGCAAGACGGCCGCCGGGACCTCTCCGACCTCGTCCGCCTCCGCGAGCGCCAGCTCGGCACGTGCCGGACTTCCGGCACGCGTCCAAAGGCGCGCGACGGTCACCCAGTCCCAGCCGCTCTCCGGTCCGCCGGCCTCCGTCTCCCAGCGCTCCACGATCTCGGTCACGTCCGACTCGTCGGGGTCCTCGCGCTGGTCGAGCTTCTTCTGGATGTGCTCGGCCAGGTCTTCGTGGCCCGCGCGACTGAGCGCGTGGTACACCTCGCCCGGCATCGTCTGTGCCGGAAGCTCGGGGGCCGCGATCGCAGCACCCAAAAGGAGGGCCGATCCCAGGTTTCTGACCGCCTTCAGCGTCGTATTCATCACGGTACATCCTCTTCGGAGCTCGGTTCTGCGGCCTCTCCGTTCGCCACCGGCAGCAGCGGCTCGTACGAGATACGTTCGCGCACTCTGAGACGGGCGCTGCGCACCTCGCTCGCCTGGCCCGTGACGAGATCCCGTACCCGGACCTGCACTTCGTAGGGACCCGCACGCGTCTGGCCGAGATCCAGGCGAAGGACCTTGCGTACCGGCTCGTCCGGATCCGAGGGCACACTTCCCCGATACTGGAGCTGGAAGGGCTGATAGGCGCCATCGAACACGTCCTCCGCGCCGCGGGTGACTCGGCGCGACACGAGACGCACCTCGCCCCGGTACTCGCCGCCCGGGGTGAGGCCATACGCCTCGAAGTAGACGAAGGGCCTCGCGTCGCTATGCACCATTCGGGCCGCGTTCAGCTGAAGCCCGAGGTCCTCGGCGGGATGCCAGGTGCCCCCGGAGTCCGCGGCGATCGCCACGGAACTGAGGAACGGCTGCGTGGCGACCGGCTCGGGAATCATCAGCCGGCCGGTGGTCTCGTTGGTCGCCCGGTCGCCCTCCCATCCGTTGTCGCGAATGCGGATCGCATACTCGTACTCGCCCGGCGGCACTTGCAGGAGCGCCTGGATGGGAAATCCCATGCCGGCCGCCGCGCTGGTCGTGAGCGGCGAAGCGAGCGTCAGCGAGGTTCTCGCCCCGGACGACGCGACGAGGGTGTCGGCCTGGTGAAGCTCGACCGTCATGTCGAGGCTGTACTTCCAGCCGCCGTCGAAGACCCCCTTCACACGATCCGCTTGCACGCTCGCCGCCGTCCAGAGCTGCACGGGCGCAGCGGGGTCGTCGATGCGGGACGGCGTGAAGTAGACGAGGTGCTGGTAGTCGAAGGAGAAGTAGCCGCCCGACCGGAGACCCGCCTCGGCCTCGAGCCGGTCGAAGGCGCGCTCGGCATCGGCGATGTGCGCGGCTTCGGGCGCCGTCGGGGCGCCCTCTTGCGCCGCGGCGATCATCGGAGCGCTGCAGAGGAGAAGAGCGAGGGCGGGTCCGACGACCCGCAGAGCGCTACGACCCGTTCTCCGTGCCTCCATGCACAGCCTCCCCGCCAGAGCAATCCCATGCCCGGGCGCCCACGTCGGACGCGCGGGTGTCGTCCATTGGTGGTACGGCACCGCGGGAAAAAAGTGCCGCACCTCTTCGCACGCGGTCCGGCTGCGGGAGCCGGGCGCGGTCAGCCGGAGGCTTCCGGCACCGCTTCCGCCATCCGGGCCGCCACTTCCTCGGCCGCCTGCATCTCCGACAGGTCGAGTGTGTAGTCCGGCCGCTCGACCGGCTGGAGCTTGGCGATGAGCTCGCGCACCTCGCGGCCCGAGAGACCGGCGGCCTTCAGCTCCTCGGCGCTACGGCGCAGCCCCGTCGCCTGGATGCCCTCCTCGTCCGCGTCGAGCAGGCCGCGGAGCACGTCGAGCTCGGCGCCGCTCACCCGGGCGCCCATCACCTCGTAGTCGATCCACGCCTCGTAGGAGAGCGGGGCGACGCGCTGCAGCATGCCCGCCATCACCCG
>CAZOEX010000108.1:0-7613 GCA_964578925.1 uncultured Gemmatimonadota bacterium
CCGGCGCCAACAGCGGCTTCCACGAGGCGATCGGGGACATGATCGCGCTATCGGTAACCCCCGAGTATCTGCAGCGAATTGGTCTCCTCGACGCAGTCCCCGACCCGTCGAAGGACGTGGGGCTCCTCCTGGACCGCGCGCTGGACGCCGTGGCGTTTCTGCCGTTCGGGCTGCTGATGGACAAGTGGCGGTGGCAGGTGTTCTCGAGGGAGGTGACGCCCGCGGAGTACAACGACGCCTGGTGGGCGTTGCGCGAGGAGTACCAGGGCGTTCGTCCGCCCGTCTCCCGCTCGCCGGAGCAGTTCGACCCCGGAGCCAAGTACCACATCGCGAACAACGTCGAGTACACGCGCTACTTCGTCGGCTACATCCTCCAGTTCCAGTTCCACCGGGCCGCCTGCGAGGTGGCCGGATGGGAGGGTCCTCTCCATCGCTGCTCCATCTACGGATCCGAGGAGGTCGGCGAGCGGCTCGACGCCATGCTCGAGCTGGGTCGTTCACTTCCGTGGCCGGAGGCCCTGGAAGCGTTCACGGGCGCCAGCGAGCTGGACGCTTCGGCCGTCGTGGAGTACTTCGCGCCGCTCATGGACTGGCTCGCCGAGCAAAACGATGGACGGGAGTGCGGCTGGTAGGGTCTCGGTGGCTAAGCAGGTGTAGCGCCCCCTGCGATACCGGGGTCCTCGGCGCGTAGGCGCCGAGCCTTCGGCAGGTGCACCGGGAGACCCGCACTCTATCATATAATATGATTATCATATACTATAATACACTGAATTGACGCCAGGTTGCGTTCCGGAGTCCATGTTCGAATTAACGTCGAGGAGCCAGTGCGCCCGCTTAACGTCACCGAGTTCGTGCGGAATTTCGCGGAATACATCAATCGGGTCGCGTACCGTGGCGAGCGATACATCCTGATCCGTGGCGGTCGGGAAGTGGCCGCCCTTCATCCGGTGCCCGAAGGTCGTGCACTTGCCGAGCTTCCCGAGCTGCTGGCGGCCCTGCCCCGACTCTCCACGGAGGAGGCTGATATGCTGGCCCGAGACGTCGAGCGGGCCCGGAGGAAGCTCGCGGATTCTGAACCGAGGGACCCGTGGGGCTCCTGATCGACGCGTCGATTCTCATCGAGCACGAGCGCAGCGGATTGAACGTCCTGTCTCGCGTTCGCGCGGCGGAAGATGACACCTTCTTCATCTCCGTCGTCACCGCGAGCGAGCTGCTTCACGGCGTACACCGGGCCGTGGACGAAGGCATACGGGCGCGCCGGTCGGCCTTCGTCGAGGCCATCCTCGAGAGCTTTCCGCTGCTGCCGATCGACCTGCCGACCGCCCGGGCGCACGCTCGCCTCTGGGCGCGGCTGGCGGCCGCCGGCCGGCCGATCGGCCCGCACGATCAATGGCTGGCCGCCGCGTGCCTGGCCCACGGTCTGACCTTCGCCACCGCGAACCTCCGCGAGTTCGAACGAGTCGAGGGCCTTTCGATCGAAAACTGGGCGGACTGACACGGAGCCGGAATGCCGGTAGGTGCGAATGAACCCTACCCGCACAGCTTTCCCTCCCCCCGACCCTGCGCGATCTTCCGCACATGTCGGAGTCGAGGCCGAAGTCCTATCAGCGGTTCTTCGCCGAGCTGAAGCGGCGGAAGGTCTTCCGCGTCATGGCGGTCTATGGGATCGTGGGCTTCGTCATCCTCCAGGTCGCGGACCTCGCGATCCCCGCCCTGCTGCTCCCCGATTGGACGTACCGGTTCGTGGCTTTGATCCTGCTCCTCGGCTTCCCCGTCGCGCTGATCATTACCTGGGCGTTCGAAGTCACGCCGGAGGGCATCCGGAAAACGAAGGCCGCCGACCCGGCGCAGATCGCGGCGATCGTCGCCCAGCCCGCCTCGCGGCGCTGGACCGCCGGCTTGCTGGCGCTGCTGGGCGCCATGCTCCTGCTGGCCGGCGGATGGTGGGCGGGGCGTCAGACTGCGCCGGGTGCGGCCGACGAGGCGGAGGCCGGGTCCGAGGCGAGCGCGATGCGCCTCGCCATGGCGGATGCCGAAGACGACGACCGACCGTCGATCGCCGTGCTCCCTTTCGCCGACATGAGTCCCCAGGGCGATCAGGAGTATTTCAGCGACGGGATCACCGAGGAGTTGCTGAACACGCTGGCCAAGATTCGCGACCTGAAGGTCATGGCCCGCACGTCGGCCTTCGCCTTCAAGGGCGAGAACTTGGATATCCGCGCGGTGGGCGACAGCCTGGGCGCCCGGTACGTGGTCGAGGGCAGTGTCCGGAAAGCGGACGATCAGCTTCGGATCACGGCGGAGCTCATCGATGCAGACGACGGCTCCCACCTCTGGTCGGAAAGCTACGACCGCCGGCTCGAGAACGTCTTCGTCATCCAGGAGGAGATCGCGGAGGCGATCGCGGACGAGCTGCGCGTGCCCCTGGGGCTAGACGAAGACAAGCGGCTCGTCTCGCCGACCGAGGATCTCGAGGCCTTCGATCTCTATCTGGCCGGTCGCGCCCGAATGCGTGAGCGAGGCGAGAACGTGATGGAGGCGGTCGCCCTTTTCGAAGCGGCGGTCGCTCGGGATTCGGGCTGGGCACCGGCCTGGGCCGGCCTGGCCGAGAGCCGCTCGCTCATTCCGTACTACACGACGGCGACAGTGGACTCCGCATTCTGGGCCAACAGCCTGATGGCAGCCGAGCGAGCGGCTAGACAGGCGCTGGAACTGGACCCCGAGAACGCTTCCGCCCTCGTGGCCTTGGGTAATATTCATCGGGATCGGTGGGAGTGGGAGGAGGCGGAATTCACGTATTCTCGGGCCCTGATCCTCGATCCCGAGAATGTGGAGGCGCACCAGCAGTATGCGGACTATCTGAACTACGTGGGACGCTTCGACGACGCCTATGCTTCGGCTCGCAGAGCGCTCAGCCTCGACCGAACTCCGATCCGACTCAGCATGGTGGGCTTCATCGCCAACTACAACGGCCTACACCAAGAAGCAGTCGAGCTGCTGTCCGAAGGGATCCAAATGGATCCGGAGGAACACCTGCCGCGCCTGCGCGACAACCTGGCTCGAGTGTACCTCTACAGGAAGGACTGGCCGGAGTACAGAAGACATCTCATCGAGTTCGCCGCGCCGGTCCCTCCAGATGCGAAAGAGTCGCTGGAGACGGCGTGGCCGCCAGGTACTCCGCCGACTCGAGAGATCGCCGCTCAAGTGACGTCGTACTCCCATCATCAGGGTGCCGCGATCTGGATGGCTCTGGATGAACGGGAGCGAGCCCTCGACGCCCTGGAGTTCTACGTCGATGAGCCTCCGTTCGGGACATCCGCGTGGCTGCTCGCCCCGCCCTTCGATCCACTGCGGAACGAGCCGCGCTTCCGGGCCATCCTCGCTGACCGGGGCCTTGAAGGGCGGCGACCTCAGCGATTGGAAGCGGGCGAAGCGCCGTAGCGCGAACCGCGGCGGTTTCCCGGGCGGCCGGTGATACCTACAGGAACGAGCAGTCGACCTCGAACTCGACCTCCGACGTCTGCTCCGCGACGACGTCGACGGTGACAGGATTGTCCCCGTCCACCTCGCAGTTGGACGCGATGTCGCCGAGGGTGACCGTGTGCTGGCCCGCCGGAACGTCCTCGAACACGACATTCCCGTCGGACTCCAGCGTCTTCGTCCGCGAGCCGTCCAGGTCGACCGTGTAGGAGTCGTCCTCGTTGAGCCCGGAGGTCGACACCGAGACGTCGATCGAGCCGTCGGTCTCCGCGCACACCACGGCGAAGGTCGTAGGAGTCGTCTGTTCCTCGTTCACGGGCAAGATCCGCGGGTTCTCCCCCTGCACCTCGCAGTTGTCGGCGATCCCGCGCAGCTCGACCTCGCGATCGCCGGTCGGGAGGTCGAAGGTGACGGTTTCGTCGATTCCGACGGGGCCCCGGTCCGTCCCGTCGACCGCCACCGTGTACCCGTCCTCGTCCAGGTCGTCCCCGGAGGTGGACGTCGTCAACTCGAGAGTCCCGGTCGGGAGAGAGCTGCAGGCCACGTCGAAGGCGACCTCGGAGGTGGTGCCTTCCGCTACCGTGATTCGCCGTGTGCTGGATCCGTCGACCGTGCAGTTCGAGGGTATCTGCAGCTCAACGTCGTACCGGCCGGGAGAAATTCCCGGCACCTCGACTTCACCGTTGGCGACCACCGAGCCGACGGCGCTTCCGTCGAGAAGCACGTCGTAGCCGGTAGGAAGCGTCGAACCGGTGGTGGACGCCCGCACCAGGATCGTTCCGGTGGTCGAATCGGGCGAACTGGGCGCTCCGGGGGCGCACGCCCCGACGGCGCCTGCCCCCGCGGCGAGCGTGAGTACCACGGCCAGGCCCAGGTTGCTGCGTCGACACCACGTCATCTATGCGACCTCGCAGGCGAAACGTCGCAGACTTCTGCGGGTTCGTGAAAATCGACAGACAAACACGCAAGAAAGAGATGCAACATTTGCACCGCTTGACGCGATGTACGACGGCCCTGCTATTGCCCGCATGGGTCGCTGGGACGAGCTGCGAATGGTCGGGGAACTGTTCGGACGAGCGAGCTTCGCGCTGTCCGACTCGCCGGGCGTGATCGAGTTGCGTCGCGGGCGCAGTCTCGGCCTGCTGACGGCGAGGATCTTCATCGGTGTCTTTCTGCTCCCCTTCTTGCTGCTGCCGCTGCTCCTCGTCCTCGAGCCGGACATTCCGGTCAACGTGCCCGCGGCACTTTTCTACATCGTGTGGTACGGCACGCTCGGAGGGTTCGCGCTCTTCATGTCCATGGTCCTGTTTCGCTGGCGCACGATCCGCGTCGACAGCCGGCGGGGCATGATGGAGTTGGGCGGTTTCGGACGCTTTCTCTGGTTCCCGCGGCGGGTCCTGATTCCACTGAACACGGTGCGTGAGCTGCAGATTCGGCTGGGACCCGAGGGACTGCGGCCCACGCCGTTCACCTGGCGCCTGACGTACTGTCCCCGGGGCGGCCGACCTCGAAAGATCAGGATCAGCGCCACGGTGGAGGGCGTCGACAGCCGCGAAGTGGCGGTGGATCTGACCGCCCGAATCGCCCGGATGCTGGGCTGTGAAGTATTCGAGGTCTCGGGAGAGGACCTCGGGCCCGTCGTGCGGTTCGGTCGGCGCGACTCCTCCCTCGAGGACCCGCAGCCGATTGCGGCCCTGGAGGGCGAGTCTGGCCGACCTTCGGTCCCATGAGCCAGACCCTCCCTTTCGCGATTAGGTCGGGCTCGGCGCAGATGCTCGTTCAGAACCGCCAGGTGAGGCCGACGCCGATCTGAACCAGGGAGGTCGCCACCCTTCCGCGTCGCGTATCCGATTCCAGGCTCGGGTCGCCGAGCGCTCCAGCGGTCCAGCGCAGCCGGGGGACGATGGCCAGCTCGCCCGGGAAGTCGAGATCGTATCCCACGCCGGCGGTCGGCCCGATCGACCGGCCGGCGGGGTCATCGGGATCGTATCCGAAGCGGTACGCCACGTAGCCGATTCCAGCCAGCACATGGAGGTCTTCCAGTGGTCCCGACTGCCAGCGGACCAGGAGGCTCTTCGAATCCAGCACGTCCTCCGCCCCGTCGGATCCGAGGGTCCAGCGTACCGCCTCGCCCGCCACGCTCCATTCATCCGAGCCCTCGCGCGCGGCCTCCTGCGCGACCAGCGAGCTCGCGGTGATCAGCACGAGGCCGAGCGCCGCGGCCAATCTTCCGGCGATGCTGCGTGCGACCATCCTCGATGCTCCTCCTCTCCGTGTGGACTGCGGGACACGGAAGGCTCGCGAGGAACGTACCACCGTGAACATGGCCGAGATATCGGGATCCGGGACTGTTCAGCCGATCACGGACTCGCACATATATTCAACCTGTGCAACCGGGAACCGTGGGAGCCGGGGGGCTCCGACGGGTCCGGATGAGCGGAGGTTTCCGCCGTGAAGGGATAGCCGTGGATGTAGTGGATGCTTCAGAGACCGGTCGGTTGCCGGATCTCGACGGACTGCTCGAGGCCCTCGAGGAGTTCAATCGCTTTCGAGGTGACGACCCGGCCGGGCGCGACCAATCCGTGTGGCGCCCGAAGCTGGATCAACCCGTTCCCGAGGAGGGAGCGGGCCTCGACGCCGTCCTGGAGGAGTTGACCGACACGATCATCCGGCATGGCCTCCGAATCGGGGACCCGGGTTTCTCCGGTTGGATGGCCGTGGCGCCCACGACCTCCGGCGTCGCGGCCGCCCTGGCGGGTACGGTCGCGGGCGCGCAGCGCTGGTGGGTACAGCCGTTCAACTTCCTGGAGACCGTCGCCCTGCGGTGGATCGCCGAGATGCTGGAGCTGCCCGCCGACATGCAGGGAACCTTCACCAGCGGCGGATCGGTGGCCACGCTCGTCGGTCTCGGCGCGGCACGCCAGAAAGCCCTGGAGAGACGCGGCGTCGATCCGGCGCGCGACGGCCTCCCCTCCGGCATGCACTTTCGCCTGTACGCGAGCTGTGAGGTTCACCATGTCGTCATGCGGGCGGCCGGTGTCCTCGGGCTCGGACGAACATCCGTCACCCGCCTCCCCGTCGACGAGGAGCAACGGATCGACCTCCGCCGCCTGGAGGAAGCCCTCGAGTCCGACCGGGCGGACGGCATCGTTCCCGTCGCTCTCGTCGCGAGCGCGGGGACGGTCGGCACGGGCGCGATCGACCCGATCGAGGAGATGGTCGAGCTGGCGAAGGAGTACGATAGCTGGCTGCACGTCGACGGGGCCTACGGCCTCTTCGGAAAGCTGGATCCTCGCGTGGCCCCGCTCTACGAGGGCCTCGAGACAGCGGACTCCGTGGTCGTCGATCCCCACAAGTGGCTGGCCGCGCCGGTGGGATGCGGCGCCGCGTTCGTGCGAGACCGGGCCCTCCTCGGCCGGACGTTCACGATGGAGCCCGCCGACTACCTGGAAGGAGCGGCATCAGACGGGGAGGTCCTGTCACCCTTCGATCACTTCGGCGACCTGTACCATAACTTCAACGTGGAACAGTCGGCGCCCTCCCGCGGCGTCCAGGTCTGGGCGATCCTGCGGGAGATCGGCGTGGAGGGAATGCGCGAAAGGGTCATCCGCCACAACGACTTCGCGCGGCACCTGGCGACCAGGGTCGGCGAGGATCCACACCTGGAGCTGCTGGTCGAGCCGACGCTGTCGATCTGCTGCTTTCGCTACCGCCGCCCGGGCCTGGCCGAAGCGGAGCTGGACGATCTGAACGACGAGATCGCGTGCCGCCTGCGCGCCGAGGGCGACTACGTGCCGTCGACCGCCCGGGTGTCCGGCACGCTCGCCATCCGGCCGTGCTACATCAACCCGCGCACGACGATCGCACAGGTCGACGGGCTGGCAGATCGCGTGCGTGAGCTGGGGGACTCGCTCGTGCAGGATCGTCCGCTGTCTTCAGCGTGACCCGTTGCCGAACGTTGGAATGTCTCGATCCCCCGCACCCATCCGTCATGAGGGTGAAGAAGTCCTCAACAGGACACGAACGCAACTCGACGCAAGGAGACAGTACGATGTCCGACTTCCTGCTCATCTACGAAGGCGGCGACGCGAACTGGGCGGAGAACCTCACGCCGGAGGAGGTCCAGGCCGTGA
>CAZOEX010000109.1:0-5472 GCA_964578925.1 uncultured Gemmatimonadota bacterium
GCTGATGGGCATCGGAATTTCGAGCTTCACCGAGGTCGTGGGCGCCGGGCCGTCGAAGGACTACGACATCCTCGGCATCAAGATGTTCGACTCGGCCGAGATCCGGATCCATCCGACCGGCAAGGCGATCGCCCGCTTCGGCACGAAGTCGCAGGGCCAGGGGCACGAGACGACCTACGCCCAGATCATCGCCGAGGAGCTCGGACTCCCCGCGTCCGACGTCGAAGTCGAGGAGGGCGACACCGACACGGCGCCCTACGGACTAGGCACCTACGCCAGCCGCTCGACGCCCACGGCGGGCGCGGCGGGCGCGATGGCCGCGCGGAAGATCAAGGCGAAGGCGCGGAAGATCGCCGCCCACCTGCTCGAGGTCGGCGAGGAGGACCTCGAGTGGAACGTCGACCGCTGGCAGGTGAAGGGCTCGCCCGACCAGGCGAAGACGATCCAGGACATCGCTTTCGCCGCCTACACGAACCATCCGCAGGGGATGGAGGCGGGACTCGAGGCGACCGATTACTACGACCCGCCGAACCTCACCTTCCCCTTCGGCAGCTACATCTGCGTGGTCGACATCGACAAGGGCACCGGCGAGGTGCACGTGCGCCGCTTCGTCGCGGTGGACGACTGCGGCCACATCATCAACCCGATGATCGTGGAGGGCCAGGTGCACGGCGGCCTCACGCAGGGGCTCGCGCCCGCGCTGTACGAAGAGATCGTGTACGACGACTTCGGCCAGAACCTGACCGGCACCTTCGCCGACTACCTCGTCCCGACCGCGATGGAGACGCCGAAGTGGGAGACCGCCCACACGATCACCCCGTCGCCGCACCATCCGCTGGGTGCCAAGGGGGTCGGCGAGTCGGCCACGGTCGGCGCGCCGCCGGCGATCGTCAACGCGGTCGTCGACGCGATGTGGCACCTCGGCGTCCGCCACGTCGAGATCCCGATGACGCCCGAGCGTGTCTGGAAGGCGCTGCGCGAGGCGGGGGTCAACGACTAGCGGCGGGTGCCCGAGCCATGTTCGACGATTTTTTCGAGACGGCGAGCGAGCTGACGCGGGCGGGGAAGCCGTTCGCGACGGCCGTCGTCGTGCGCGCCGAGAAGCCGACTTCCGGCAAGCCGGGCGATCGCGCGATCGTCACCCTCGATGGCGTGATGCACGGCTGGATCGGCGGAAGCTGCGCCCAGCCGACCGTGATCCGCGAGGCGCTCGCCGCCCTGGCGGAGGACCGCGGCCGGCTCGTGCGCCTGTCGCCCGACGGGGGCGAGGCGGTCGAGATGGACGCGGCGAACGGCGACGCCGATGCCGGCGCGGCGGACAGTGTCCGCGCGAACGGCGACCGCGACGGCGTCGTCTCGATGCCGATGACCTGCTTCAGCGGAGGGACCCTGGACATCTTCATCGAGCCCCATCATCCGCGGCCGCGCCTCCTCATCGTCGGCGCCCTTCCCGTCGCCCGCGCCCTGGCGCACCTCGGCAAGGCGATGAACTACCACGTCTGCCTGATGGACCCGGAGGGAACGGCGGTTACGGCAAGCGCACCGACCGCGACCGAGTCGGTGCCCGGCGGCGTGCCGGAGTCGGGTGCCACGGCCGGCGCCGCCGAAGGAAGCTCGCTCGTGGTCGCCGACGAGGTCTTCGACTCCCTGGACGACGTCACGGCGCGCGTCTCACCGCTCAGCTTCTTCGTCGTGGCGACGCACGGCGAGTACGACGAGCCGGCGCTGCGGGCGGCCTTCGCGACCGACGTTCCCTATATCGGTCTCGTCGCGAGCCCGAAGCGGGGCACCGCCGTGCGCGAGTCGCTGGCGCGCGAAGGGGTCAGTGAGGCCGACCTGGCGCGAATGAAGTTTCCGGCCGGCCTCGACATCGGGGCGCGGCGGGGCGACGAGATCGCCCTCTCGATCATGGCCGAGATCATCGAGGTCCGCCGCGGGCTGGAGGAGCTGGCGTGGGACGATGGCAGAAGGGCGGACGAACCACACAGCGCGTCCGAGGCGGCCGGGACGACCGAAACGGCCGAGCCGACCGAAGCGACTGAGACGGCGGAGAAGACCGAGGCCGCCGCATCCGGTGCCGCGGCCCGCACCGCCGTCGACCCGATCTGCGGGATGGACGTGACGATCGAGGGCGCGCTGCACACGCACGAGCACGACGGACGGACCTGGTACTTCTGCTGCGACGGCTGCCGGAAGCGCTTCGCGGCGAATCCGGAGGAATACGTAGTCGCCTGAGGTAGTTCGGCAATGGGTGAGGGACGGGAAGACGAGGGGAGTCGGACGCATGACGAAAGATCGTATCGCCCGGATCGCATCGTCGGTCGTCTTCGGGCTCCTGGCCATGGTCGTCACCGGGCTCCTGGCCATGGCCCCCGCCGCGTCGGCCCAAACCGACCGCGCGACACCGGCCGGCACCGACATCGTTGCCGAGTCCGGTGTCGGGGCGGCGGCCGCCGCCGTTCGGGAGGACTCGCTTCGCTTCCCGTCCGGCGGCGTGGAGCTTCACGGCATGTTGCGCCTGCCCCCCGATCCCGCCGAGGGTCCGTTTCCGGCCGTCCTCATCCTGCCGGGCGGCGGCAGCCGGTATCTGACGCTCGAGCCGGACTACTGGGCCGAACGGTTCGCCCGGGCCGGGATCGCGGCGTTCGTCTACCACAAGCGCGGCACCGGCGACTCGGGCGGTGAGTGGGCGAGCGCGACGTTCGAAGACCTGATCGCGGACGCGGGCGCCGCGCTCGCGGCGCTTCGCCGGCATCCGGAAATCGCCGGCCGCGGCCGCACCGTTGGCGCCCGCGGCATCGACCGCACGGATAGCGACCGCGGCAGCGGCGGCACGGATGGCGGCCCCACCGGCGGCGCCGCGCGCATCGGCGTCATGGGCTTCAGCCAGGGCGGCCGTCTCGCTCCGATCGTCGCCGCCCGGTTCGGCGCCGACGCGGCGGTCGCCGTCTCGGGTCCGCAGCTCCCGCCGGCCGAGACGCGGCTCTACTCGCTCGGCAACGCGCTGCGGCGGGGCGGCATGCCGGACGAGAACCTCGAGATCGCCCTGGCGCTATGGCGCGAGCACATGGACCGGCTCGCCTCCGGCGCCGACCTCGCGCCCCTCGACGTCCGCATCGCCGAGGCGGCGGAGCGGATGAACCCGCGGGCGCTGCCGCCCATGTCCGGCGATTACACGCCGTCGCCGATCTTCAACTCACTCGACTTCGACGGCGTACCCGATCTCGCCCGCCTCGACATCCCCTTTCTGGCGATGTACGGACGGGATGATCGGACCGTCCCGACGACCGCCAGCGTCGAGGTCCTGCGAGAGACCTTCGCGGCATCCGGCTACGGGGGACTCGCGTTGATCGTGATCCCGGGCGTGGGCCACGGCCTGTCGGTGGACCCGGAAACGCGGCACCCCATCTACGAATCCGTTCCCGTTCCGTGGCTGGCGGTGAAGCTGGGGGCCGACGGCTGAGCGCACTTTCCGGGCGGCGATACCCACGGAGGCCTGGACCGCGGCCTGAGCCGGTGGACTTCGCGGGCCGACCGCTCCATGGCGCGCAGCGGGACCGCCGGCCCTATATTCGCCCCGTTCTGGAATCGAGACACCCCAGCCCCACCCCAGCCGCGGAGCGCGATGATCCGCCAGCTTTTCAACCGAAGGGTTCCCCAGTTCCTGGCGCTCTACGTCGTGGGCGGCTGGGGGTTCGTCCAGTTCGTCGACTGGGTCGTGGAGCAGTACCTCCTGTCGCCGACGCTCACCAACCTCGTCGTGGCGCTGCTGCTTCTGTTTCTCCCCGCCGTCATCGTGATCGCCTGGCGTCACGGCGCGCCGGGCGAAGATCGCTGGAAGGCGACGGACGCTGCCGCGATCGGGCTGAACGTCGTGCTGGCTGCCGCGATCGCGTTCGGCCTGTTCCGCGACGCGGAGTTGGGGCGGACCGCCGAGGTGCGGCTCCTGGAGAATCCCGAAGGAGAGATGGTCGAGCGCACGGTCGCGACTCCGGAGTTCCGGCGGCGCCTCCAGGCGTTCAACTTCACGAACGAAACGGGGAACGCGGAGCTCGGCTGGCTCGGGCGGGGAGTGACGCTCGGCGTCGGGGGGGATCTCGCGCAGGATCCCTACGTCTCGGCCCGGGGACCCGAGATGGGGTACACGGCCGAGCGGCTCCGGGAGGCCGGGCTCGACCCGGAGGACGACCTTCCGCTGGCCCTGATGCGCGATCTAGCCCGGGCGCAGGGGATGGACTACTTCTTCGACGGGACGATCGAGCGCACCGCCGGGGATTCCCTCGCCGTGCGGACGCGGCTGTACGAGACGGAGTCGGCACGCGCCGTGGCGTCGCGGTCGTATCCGCTGGACGACCCGCGCGAGGCGGCGGACCGGATCTCCGTCGACCTGCGCCGGGACATGGGGATCCCGCAGTCCCACATCGAGACCAATCCTGACCTTCCCGTGGCGGAGATCGTGACGCGGTCGCGCCAGGCGTTTCGCGCCATCGTCGAATCCGAGTCCGCCCTGGCGCGGGCCGACCTGGACGGTGCCGCCGAGGCGGCACGGCGAGCGGTCGAGATCGACTCGACGGCGGTGATCGGCTACATGCTGATGGCCCAGGCTGCACGGATGAGGGGCGACATGGAGAGCTTCCGTTCGGCAATCGGAACCGCGCTCGCCTACGACTATCGACTCCCCGAGCGGATGCGGCTCAATCTGCAGACGTTTGCGCAGATATTCGGCGAACAGGACCTGGACGCGGCGCTCCGCACCGCGCGATACTGGGCGGAGGCCTACCCCGGCGATCCGGATGCTCACTTCGTGCTCGCCAACATCCACAGGAGACGGGGAGACGAGGAGGCTCGCGATCGCGAGCTGGCCGCGGCCGTCGCAATCGATCCGTCCCATCTCGAGGTCACCCGGACTTTGGCCAGCACGCAGCGGGCCCGCGGCGAATACGAACCGGCCATCGCGGCGTACCGCGAGCTGGCGGCGCTCCAGCCGGGCAACATCTCAGCGCAGTTCGCCCTCGCGGGCGTACTACGGGACGCGGGCCGGTTCGACGATGCCCGGGACGCTTACGAGCAGGCGCGAACGATCGATCCGCGCGACGCGGACGCTCCTCGGCTCCTCGGTGTGTTGGAACTGCACGCCGGAAATCGCGAGCGCGCCGAGCTTCTGCGCGCGGAGGCCGGGGCGCTCGCCCGCACGACCCGGGAGCGGGAACGATTGGCCGGCTTCGACGAGACACTATGCTACCTCGCCGGCCAGTTCGACTGCCTGAAGCGGGCCTACCGCGAGCGCCTCCGCCTCGTTTCCGATCCCGAGCTCAACTCGCCCGTCGGTGTCCTGGAAGAGATCGACAACTCCGAATTCCTGCGGTACGCAGTCGAGGCCGGACGGGATGCCGAGGCGCGGGCCCAGATCGACAGCCTGTCCGGCACGGTCGAGGAGCCGTACGACTACAGCATGTACCGGTCGGCGGCGTC
>CAZOEX010000109.1:5572-7539 GCA_964578925.1 uncultured Gemmatimonadota bacterium
AGCTGGCGCTCGAACACCTCGACTTCGTACTCGACGCGTGGAGCCAGGCGGACCCGGCGTACCAGCCGGCGCGGGAGGCCCGGGCGCTGCGACGTCGCCTCGTCGGCGGTTGACGACCGGTCCGATCGACACCGCTTACGACGGCCAGGATCCGCCAGCCGGGGTCAGAACGCGCCCTTCTACCCCCTCTCCCTGACGATCTCCTCCAGCCGCTCCCGCGCGGTTTCGACCCGCGGCTGCAGCTCCGGGTCCGCGTCCTTCCACAGTTCGACGAACCGGGCGTAGTGGACGGCCGCCTGCTCGGTGTCTCCCTGTGCGTCGTAGAGCTGGGCCAGCCGCTCGTGTGCGCGCGGCAGGCGACCCGCATCCTGCTCGGCGCGATCCACGAGCTCCCGCCGTTCGAGCCACGTCTCGTACCGGGCGATCACGGAATCGGGCTGCCCGAGCGCCTCGAACGCGGGGATGGGTAAAGGTGCAATCCGTGCGGGATCCCGGTGGGGGAACAGCCGGCGGGATAGAGAAGACGCCTCGCGATACGCCGCCAGGGCATCGCCGTACTCGCCCATGGCCAGGCTCCGCTGGAAGCGATGAAACGACTCCCACATCGGCCGGAAGCGCTCGGGCATGTTGGCGAGCTCTAGCGAGTCGGCCGCAAGGTCTCGCTCGTGGAAGCGGTCGCCGCGTTCCACATCGCCCACGACGTAGAAGACATCCGACAGGAGGCCCGCCCTGTCGTCGAGGACCGAGTCCGGGGCTGCCACGACGGCCGCGCGCATCCGTTCCAGGGCGCCGGTCGTGTCCGCCCTGACATCGAGATCGAGCCGACTCATCCACATCGCCTCTCGGAACGGATTCGGGCTCTCCAGGGACTGTCGCCAGATCCGCTCCCCCTCTCGCAACCTTCCTTCCAGGACTCTCAGGTTTGCGACGTAGGCGTTGGCATTTCGCTGCACCGACGGGATTTCACTCGACAGCAGCGGCTCGAGCTCCTCTTCCGCCCGCTCGATGTCGCCGTCCAGGTAGGCGAACCTCGCCTTGTGCCAGGCCACTCTGGGGTTCCCTGGGAAGTCATCCGCGAAGCGTTCCAGCGCGACGCGAGCAGAATCGATCCGGCCGATCGTGTAGAGCGCCTCGACATGGTTTTCCCGCAGGAGCGCCCCATAGGGGTCGGCCTTCGTGGCCCGGCCGAACATCTCGGCCGACAACTCGAGCTGACCGAGACGCTCGTAGATCACCGCCAGGTTGTTCAGCGCCGTGGCGTCGTTGGGGTACGCGTCCAGCAGGGCTCGATAGGCGATGGCGGCCTCATCGTAGTCACTTGTGACGTAGAAGTGATACAGGCCGATCGTGTGGTAGCGCTCGCGTTCGGTCAGCCGGTCCCGCAACTCGTAGGCGCGGGTCGCCGCCATGTCTCGACGGCCCGCGTCCACCACGGCGAGCTTCCGCCACGCCATGCCGAAAGCGGAATCGATGGCGATCGCCTCGTCGAGCAGCGCGACCCCCCGGTCCCTGTCTCGATCGTCGATCGCTTCTACGGCACGCGAGTACTTGCGGAGCGCCTCGAGCGACGACGTCGTGGCCCGCTCCAGCTCCGCCGTCTCACGGATCGAGCCGAGGGACTCGCCGAGGCGTTCCCGCAGCTTCCGGCCGACGCGGTCGAGGGCGTCGAGGAAGTTCCCCGCATCCGACACCGACTGGCCCACGTTCACCAGCTCGTTCCCCGTGGCCGTCTCGATGACCTGTGCGGTCACGAGGTAGCCGCTTCCGGCGTCGACCACGCTTCCTCCGACCACTGCCTTGAAGCCCTCTCGCTCGGCAACCTCTCGAGCCCGCTGGATGTCGAGGGGCGCTTCTTCGTCGTCGACGGCCATGCGACGAAGCGCGCTCCTCACCAGGGCCGGCTCGGCCGGTGACACGACGCCGGACCCGGCGAGCTGGACCCGCAGGGCGGCCGTGGCGGCGAGCGC
>CAZOEX010000110.1:0-7538 GCA_964578925.1 uncultured Gemmatimonadota bacterium
AGGCGAACAAGATCCTCGGCTTCCCGCCGGACCTGCGGAACTACGGCATCGGCGCGCAGATCCTGGCGGATCTCGGGCTGCGCAGAATCCGCATCATGACGAACAACCCCAAGAAGCTGAGCGGCCTCGAGGGCTTCGGCCTCGAGATCACGGGCCGCGTACCGCTGGAGACTCCGGCCACGAAGGGGAATCAGCAGTATCTGAATGCGAAGCGCGACAAGCTCGGCCATCTGCTGAAGTCTTCATGACCGGCCGCCGGGCCGCGGATGACCGGGCGGCCGATGCGGCGAACGTCCCGGGCGCGGCGGGCATCCCGCCGGCCGACGCCGGGACCGGACGGAGATTCGCCCTCGTGGTCAGCCGCTTCAACGAGCCCGTCACCGGCCGCCTGCTCGCGGCGGCGCGCGACTGCCTCGAGGCGCACGGCGCAGCGCCCGACGACATCGACGTGGTCCACGTTCCGGGTGCCTTCGAGCTGCCGCTCGCCGTCCGCTGGGTGATCGACCGCGGGGGCGTGGACGGCGTCGCCGCGCTCGGCTGCGTGATCCGCGGCGAGACGCCGCACTTCGACTTCGTTTCTCTCGGCGCCACGATCGGTATCGAGGCGATCGCCCGGGAGCGCGGCGTCCCCGTCGCCTTCGGCGTGCTGACGACCGACGACGGCGACCAGGCCCGGGCCCGGGCCGGCGGCGAGAAGGGGAACAAGGGCGAAGAGGCGGCGCTGGCGCTGCTCGAGATGTGCGTCCTGAAGGCGCGGCTGAGCGAGGGCTGATGGCGAATCCGCGATCACGCTCGCGTGGCTGGGCGCTGCAGGCGCTGTATGCCTGGGAGCAGGGGCCCGAGGTCGGTTCGCTGCGGGAGTCGGCGGACCACACCCTCTCGACCCGGCGGGTCAACCCGCGCTACGTCCCCTACCTGGATCAGCTCCTCGACTGGATCGACGATCATCAGGAAGCGATCGACGCGACGATCCGCCGGCACCTGGAGAACTGGCGTCTCGAGCGCCTGAACGTGATCGATCGGAACATCCTGCGCATCGGCGTGGCCGAGCTGCTTCACGCGGACGACGTGCCTCCGCCCGTCGCGATCCACGAAGCGCTGCAGCTGGCGACCCGTTACGGGACCGAGAAGAGCGTCGGCTTCGTGAACGGCGTGCTCGACGCCGTGGCCGGCAGCGTGCGATCGACGGGGTGAAGCTCCTCGTCGTCAACTGGCAGGACCGGCTGAACCCCCACGCGGGGGGCGCCGAGATCCACCTGCACGAGATCTTCGGCCGCCTCGCCGCCCGGGGGCACGAGGTAACCCTTCTCGTTTCGGGCTGGCCCGGCGCGCCGCCGACGGCCGAGATCGACGGCATCGAGGTGCACCGCGTCGGCGGCCGCTACACCTTCCCGCTCCACGCCCGCCGCGGCTTCCGCCGGCTGGTCGCGGCGCGCACCGAAGAGTCCCGCGACGGGACGGCCGCCGGCTTCGACGTGATCGTCGAGGACGTCAACAAGTTCCCGCTCTTCACGCCAGGCTGGTCGGACATCCCCGTCGTCTGCCTGGTGCCCCACCTGTTCGGTACGACGGCCTTCGCCCAGGAGTTCTGGCCCGTGGCGGCCGCCGTGTGGCTGGCGGAGAAGCGGATGCCGCGCGTGTACGGCGAGGCGCCGATCGTCGTGATCTCCGAGAGCACGGCGGACGATCTCACGGAGCGCGGCTTCGACCGGGAGCGCATCACCGTGAGCCATCCCGGGATCGATCACGAGCTCTGCGGTCCGGGACCGGGGGGCGTCGGCTCGGAGCGCGCGGCGGACCCGACGATCGTGTACGTGGGTCGGCTGAAGCGGTACAAGAGCGTGGGCGTCGTGCTCCGGGCCGTCGCCCACCTCGCCGATCGGGGGATCGGCGTGCGGTTCCAGATCGCGGGCAAGGGCGACGACCGGGAACGGCTCGAGGGGATCGTGGAGGAGACGGGGATCGAAGCGCTGGTCGACTTCCTGGGCTACGTTTCGGAGCAGGAGAAGGTTTCGCTGTTTCGCCGGGCCTGGGCGAACGTGTACCCTTCACCGAAGGAGGGTTGGGGGATCACGAACGTCGAGGCCGCCGCGTGCGGAACCCCGAGCCTGGCCGCCGACGCGCCGGGACTCCGGGAGTCGGTCGTCGACGGCGTGACCGGCCGGCTCGTGCGGTACGGCGACGCGAGAGCGTGGGCGGAAGCCATCGGCGGGCTCGCGGCGCGACCGCGCCAGGTACGAACGATGGGCGAGGCGGCCGCCCGCTTCGCGGCGCAGTTCACGTGGGACGAGACGGCACGGCAGATCGAGACGGTGCTCCGCTCGATCGCCTGAATCGCCGGGAGGACACGGACATGCAGCGCATCAGTTCCGGACGGATCATCGACACCGACCACAGCGTCGTGGGCGGATGAGCGCGCTCACGGTCCGCGACGTCCTCGACCGTCGCGCGGAGATGCTCGAGCTCGAGCTCGTGGCGGGCGAAGAGGGGCTCGGCCGCGAGATCGCCAGCCCGGACATCTCGAGTCCCGGCCTGGTGCTCGCCGGCTTCACCGAGCGCTTCCCGAGCGGCCGCCTGCAGGTGCTCGGAGAGACCGAAATCCAGTACCTGAGCTCGCTCGACGACGACGCCCGCCGGACTTCGCTCGAGGCGTTCTACGATCACGAGATTCCCTGCGTCTTCGTCACGAAAGGGCTGACGATCCCTTCCGTCATGGGCGATCTGGCGGATGCGCACTCGGTCCCGCTGATCCGCTCAGGCCTCGGCACGGGCGAGTTCTTCCGGCAGGTGAAGCCCTTCCTCGAAGACGAGTACGCGCCGTCGACGGCCGTACACGGGTCGCTGGCCGACGTGTACGGCGTCGGCCTGCTCTTCGTCGGCTCCAGCGGGATCGGGAAGAGCGAGTGCGTCCTCGACCTGGTCGAGCGGGGCCACCGGCTCGTGGCCGACGACGTGGTCCGCATCCGCCGCCGGGGCCGCAACGTGCTGATCGGTCGTGCGATCGAGCAACAGCAGTTCCACATGGAGATCCGCGGCATCGGCATCATCGACATCCGGGCCCTCTTCGGGATCCGGTCGGTGCGGCAGCAGAAGCGCGTCGAGGTCGTCGTGCAGCTCGAGCCGTGGTCGGACGAAGCGACCTACGATCGGACGGGGCTCGACCTCGAGACGACGGCGATCCTCGGCGTCGATCTTCCCCGCGTGGTGGTGCCGCTCAACCCGGGGAAGAACATCACCGTGATCAGCGAGGTCGTGGCGATGCGGCACCTCCTCCGCTACGCCGGCGTGGACTCCGCGCAGATCTTCCAGCAGAACCTCCAGCACTCAATGCGTCCCGTGCGCGACTATCTCGAGCAGGACTACGAATGACCGGCAATCCGGCGGTCCGGGGCATCGTCGTGACCCACGCGCGCCTCGGCGAGGCGCTGATCGAGGCGGCGGAGGAGATCAGCGGAGTGGCGGACGGCCTCGTCGCCGTGTCGAACCGCGGCACGACGCCGCGGCGGCTGCAGGAGCAGGTCGCGGCCGCCGTCGGCGAGGGGCCGGCGGTCGTGTTCGTCGACCTCGCGGCCGGAAGCTGCGGTTTCGCCTCGCGGGCGGCGTCGCGAAGCTGCGGCCGTGCCGTGGTCATCACGGGGGTCAGCCTTCCCATCCTCATCGACTTCCTCTTCCACCGCCACATGCCCCTGCCCGAGCTGGCGGACCGCCTCGTCGAGAAGGGCCGCTCCAACATCACCGCGGCCGGACCCGAGCGCCCCGCGTCCGACCCGGCGTCCGATCCGGCGACCCGGCCGTCGCCGGATGAAACCGGACCCGAGACCCGAGACGATGCCTCTCGATCTGTTCCGGATTGACGAGCGGCTGCTCCACGGCCAGGTGATCGTGGGCTGGGGGATGCGCCTCGGCCTCGAACGCTACGTGGTCGTGGACGACGAGCTGGCCGCCAGCGAGTGGGAGCAGGACCTGTACGCCGCCGGCCTGCCGCCCGGCGCGACCGTCGAGTTCCTGCCGCTGTCGGAGATCACGGAGCGCCTGCCCGGGCTCATCGCCGCGCCGGGAAAGGGCGCCGTCCTCACGCGCTCGACCGCGGCGATGCGGGCGATCGCCGAGGCGGGTCTCCTCGAAGGGCGCCGGGTGAACGTGGGCGGTCTGCACGAGGGGGAAGGGCGGACGGAGGCGCTGCGCTACGTCTCGCTCCGGCCCGAGGAGGCCGGTGACCTGCGGGCGATCGCGGCCGCCGGCGCGAACGTGAGCGCCCGCGACATCCCGACGTCGCGCCAGGTGGAACTCGACGAGCTGCTGGACGCCCTTGACTGAGCTGGCGCTGGAGCCCGGGACCTGGCTGCTCATCGTGGCGATCGGGGGCCTGCTGGCCCTCGACGGCGTCTCGTTCCCGCAGCTCATGGTGTCACGGCCGCTGATCTCCGGCACGATCGGCGGTGCCCTGATGGGGGAGATCGGCGGAGGGATGCTGGTCGGCGCGGTGCTCGAGCTGCTGAGCCTCCGACATCCCCCGTACGGGGCGGCGAAGTATCCCGACACCGGGCCCGCGGGCCTGGTGGCGGGCGCGGCCTACGCGGGGGCGGGCGCCGCGTCGATCGAGGCCCTGGTCGCCGCCCTGATCGGTGGATGGGCTGCCGGATGGGCTGGGTCGTATGCCGGCCATGCGCGGCGGAAGCTGAACGGCCGGCTGGTCGCCGACCGGGATGCGCTCGCCGCCGATCCGCCGGTGCTGGAGCGGCGCGTGGCGGCGGCCCTCGCGATCGACTTCGGCCGGGGCGTCCTCGTGACGGCCGGGTTCCTCGTGCCGGTGGCGCTCGCGGCCTCGCTGGCGGCGAACATCGCGGTGCCGGGTCCCGAAGCGGCCTTCGGGGCCGCCGCCCTCGTGACCGCCCTCGCCGCGTCGATCGGCGCCGGGGCGCGAACGACGTCGCCGGACATCCGGGCCTGGGCGATGGTCCTGCTCGGCGCTCTGCTCACGGTGGCCACACTCTGGAGGGCCTGGTGAAGCCGCTGCGCAAGGACTTCCGGCGCGCCTGGACCCGCACCTTCGCGGTGCAGAGCCTGTGGAACTACGGAACGCTGATCGGGCCGGGGGTGACCTACGCCCTCCTGCCGCTTCTCCGTCGCATCCACGCGGGCGATCCGGTGCGGCTGGAGGCTTCAGTCCGGCGGCACCTGGAGTCCTTCAACTCGCATCCGTATCTGAGCGCGTTGGCCGTCGGCGCGCTGGCGCGCATGGAGCTCGACGGAGCTTCGGGGGAGGAGATCGAACGATTCCGGACGGCCCTCCGCGGGCCCCTGGGCACCCTGGGCGACCGGACGATCTGGGCGGAGTGGCGGCCGCTATGCCTCCTGGTCGCCATCACCCTGTTCGGCACGGGCGTGGCCCCTCTCATCTGCGCGCTGGCGTTCCTCCTGCTCTACAATACGGGGCACATCTGGGTGCGCTACTGGGGATTTCGCCAGGGGTGGAGGCACGGCCGGGGTGTGGGACGGCTCTTGCGGGACCTTCCGCTCGACCGGCTGACGGATCGGCTGTGGCCCGTTACCATGTTTCTGCTCGGCGCAGCCGCGGTGCTGCTCGGGCAAGCCGTCGTCGAGACGGCGGGGCGGAGCGCGGAGAGCCTTCCGTTGCTGCTGGTCGCCGGATTGACGGCGGTTCCGGCATTTCGCTGGCCGAATCGGTTCGGCCGGCTGGCCATCGCGCTCCTGCTCGCGATCCCCATCGTCTGGACATTGCTCGCTGTGGCGGGCTGACGAATATCCGGGACTATGACTGGCGAGAACCACGGACCGACAACCACGCGCGAAGTGCGCATACCGAACGTGCTCGGGCTGCACGCCCGGCCGGCGGCGGAGTTCGTCAAGCTGTCTTCGGGCTTCGAGTCCGAGATCTTCGTATCCAAGGGCGAGCTGGAGGTGAACGGCAAAAGCATCATGGGCGTGATGATGCTGGCGGCCGAGTGCGGATCGACGCTGCGGATCCGGGCCGAAGGGCCGGACAGCCGGGCCGCGGTCGACGCGCTCGCCGAGCTCGTCGAGGGCGGGTTCGGCGAGGAGATGGCCGACCCGGACGAACTGTCGACGGCATGAGACACTACGGGCGGAGCCTCGCGGGCGGGGCCGTATGAACGAGAGGCAGGCGGATCGGATCGAGGGCATCGGGGCGGCGCCCGGGCGGGCGCTCGGCCGCGTGCATCGGCTCGACTTCGAGGTTCCCACCGTGCCGCACCGCACGATCGCGCCGGACGACGTGGAGGCCGAGATCGCGCGCTTCGAGGAGGCGCGCGAAGAGGCGAAGGAACGGCTGCGGGAGCTGGCCCGGGAGACCGGGACGCGGCTCGGCGACCCCGAGGGGAAGCTGTTCAACGTCCAGGTCTGGATGGTCGACGATCCGATGATCGTCGACGGCACCGTGGCCTACATCAGGGAGAACTTCCTCTCGGCCGAGCGGGCGTTCGAGTTGCGCATTCTCGAGCACCGCGTACGGATGCTCGACTCGGGGCATACGATGGCGCTCGATCAGCTCGCCGACCTCCAGGACGTGCGCGTCCGCGTCCTCTCCTCGCTCCTGGATCTCGAGGAACCCGACCTGCCGGGAGAGGGCGACGATCCGCTCGTGCTCGTCGCGCGGGAGCTCCCGCCGAGCCTCGCGGCGCGCCTCGACGCGTCGCGCGTGGTGGGATTCGTCACCGAGCGCGGCTCTCGCGGCGCGCATTCCGTAGTGATCGCCCGATCGCTCGGGATTCCCGCCGTGGTCGGCGTCGAAGGCGCCCTCGAGGTGCTGGAACAGGGAGCCGAGCTGCTCATGGACGGTCGCACCGGCCGGTTGGTGCTTCAGCCGTCCGAGCGGGAGGTCGAGAGCTACCGGCGGGGCAAAGAGCGGGTGGAAGCCCGGCGCGAGGCCCTGGCCGACATCGAGGAGCACGAGCCGCTGCGCACGCTCGACGGAGCGGACGTCTCCGTGCAGGCCAACGTGGACCGCCCGGACGAGGTCCGACGCGCGGCGGCCCTCGGCGCAGACGGCGTCGGGCTCCTGCGTTCGGAGTTCCTCGTCATCGGCCACCGGGAGATCCCGAGCGAGGCGGAGCAGTACGAGGCGTACCGGTCGGCGCTCGAGGCGTTTCCCGACCACGTGGTCACCCTGCGCACCTTCGACATCGGGGGCGACAAGTTCCCGATGTTCCTCACGATGCCGCGGGAGGAGAACCCATACCTGGGCTGGCGCGCGATCCGGGTCTGCCTCGATCTGCCGGATCTCTTCCGAAACCAGCTCCGCGCCGCCGTCCGGGCCTCGGCGCACGGGAACCTCCGGCTGCTGCTGCCGTTCATCACCTCGATCGACGAGATCGAGCGCACGCGAGAGCTCCTCGACCGGGTCCGGGAGGAGCTGGGCGACGAAGCGCCCGAAGCCCGCCTCCCCGTGGGGATCATGATCGAGACGCCGGCCGCCGTGGAGCTGCTCGATCGGATCTCGGGACACGTCGACTTCGCGAGTCTCGGAACCAACGACCTGACGCAGTATGTTCTCGCGG
>CAZOEX010000111.1:0-4415 GCA_964578925.1 uncultured Gemmatimonadota bacterium
CGTTCCGTGGGCGTCATGGGCGACGGCCGCACCTACGAGAACGCCGTCGCCCTGCGCGCCGTCACGAGCCGGGACGGGATGACGGCGGACTGGTACCCTTTCCCGCACGACGTACTCGCCGTGATCTCGAACCGCATCATCAACGAGGTGGCCGGCGTGAACCGGGTGGCGTACGACATCTCGTCGAAGCCGCCCGCGACGATCGAGTGGGAGTGACAGGAGTCCGAGCATGGCCGAACTGAGCGACGTGACCGAGTATCTCGATACCGCCCTCCACATCGAGGAGGTGGAGGACGCGCCCGGCGCCTACAACGGGCTCCAGGTGGAATGCCGGTCGCCGATCGACAGCGTATGCGTGGCGACGGACGCCTGCATGGCGACGATCGAACGAACCGCCGACCAGGAGGCGAACCTCCTCTTCGTGCATCACGGGATCTTCTGGACCGATCCGCTCCCGCTCACCGGCCTCATCTACCGGCGGCTCCGCGCGCTGATCGAGAACGACATCGCGCTCTACAGCTGCCACCTGCCGCTCGACGTGCACCCGCTCTTCGGCAACAACGCCGTCCTGGCCCGCTCGCTCGATCTCCACATCGAGGGCCGGTGGGGGGACTGGAGGGGCACCGAGGGCATCGGCGTGTGGACCGTCGTGGACCGCCCGCTCAACGACCTCGTCTCGCGAGTGGAACGCGTGTGCGACAGCCAGGCGAAGGTGCTGCGGGGCGGACCGCCCCACGTGCGGCGCCTGGGCATCGTGACCGGTGGCGGCGGTTCGATGATCGAGCAGGCGCACGCAGAGGGCCTCGACACGCTGCTGACGGGCGAGGGAGCCCACCACACCTACCACCAGGCGATGGAGCACGGCATCAACGTGATCTACGCCGGCCACTATGCCACGGAAACCTTCGGCGTGCAGGCGGTCGGCCAGGCGCTGAACGACCGCTTCGGCATCGACTGGGCCTTCATCGACCACCCGACGGGGATGTGAAGTGAGGCGACCGAGATGACCGACCGAGACGAAGCGCGCCCCGCGGGCGAGCTCGACGGGCCGGACGAGCCGGACGAGCCGGCCGAGCGGCGACACTTCCGCGGCTGGCCGGGCCGGCTGGAGCTCCTGGCGAACCTCCTGGCGATCATCGTCGGGCTCGCGGCGATCGGCCTCGCCGTCTGGCAGGGCTTCGAGAACCGTCAGTTCTACCGCCTCTCGGTGCTCCCGCATCTCGAACCGGTGGAGGCGTCCTGGAACAGCGCCCGGCCGATAACGAGCGAGTACTTCCTCCTGCCCGAGGGAAGCGACAGCCTGTACGCTGTGGGCTACAGCGTCGAGAACACGGGCCTGGGTCCCGCCGTCCTGCGAAACTTCCTCGTCTACCGGGAAGGAGAGACCGTGTTCGACGCCGCGGAATCCGGCGAGCGGTACGCTTTCGCGGAGGTGAAAGAAGATCTGAACGAACTCCCGTTCCAGTCGCTCAAGCTGAACCTGGGATACTCCGCCGGCCAGTTGCTCGCCGAGGACGAGGTCCATCACCTGATGACGGTCGGCGTGCGCATCCGGGCCGGAGGGGAGGTGGATGAGGCGACGGTCGCCCGATCGATCCCGAGCGTCATCATCGAAGACGTGCTCGAGACCTACAGCTTCGTGTTCTGCTACTGTTCAGTGTATGAGACCGACTGCGACATGACCTACCTGGGATCGGAGCCGCCGGCTCGGGCGTGTCGCACCTGAGTCGGGACTCTTCGAAGTCGCGCCCCTCGACGACGAAGGGTCTCGGCTGCGCGCCGCCGAAGCGGTGTCACCCGCGGGCGAAGATCTCCTTCAGATCGATCTCGCCGACCGTCTCGTCGCCGAGCCGCACCGGCAGGCGCGCGGTGAAGCGCTGGTGACGCGGCTCCGCGTCGAAGCGCCATACATCGACGGAGTCGTTCTCGGGGTCGACCACCCAGTACTGGGCCACCCGCTGGCGCTCGCAGAGCCGAAGCTTGATCCCTCGGTCGCGGTGCGCCGTCGTCGGAGATAGGATCTCGACCACCAGATGCGGTGGCCCCATCATCCATTTCTCCGCTACGATCCCGCGGCGCTCGTTCGAAACGAACACGAGATCGGGCTGGACGCCCTCCTCGGTGGCGGGAAACTCGACGCCGACGGGGGCGTGGAACAGCTCGCCGTGGCCGCGATCGACGAGGAGTTGATCGAGCTCCAGCACGAGCCGCATGCTGATGCGCTGATGGCGGATCGAGGGAGCGGGCGTCACGTAAAGCTCGCCCTCGATCGCCTCGTATCGCTTCCCGTCGTCGGGGAGCTGCTGCACGTCCTTCCAGGTGATCTGCGGTAGCGCCATGGGATCCACATTATACCCCCGGATGCCGGAACGGGCGATTCGGTCGTCGAGGGGAAGAGTGGCGTAGCGGATCAACTTCGTGTCATCATGGGGTCGGCCCCCACAGACCAGAGATCGAGAGAACGCTATGAAGTTCAATCCGCGTGTCGTCGCGATGATGCGCGGGCTGCTTCCCGCGCTGGCTGCGGCCGCCTGCGGGGGTGGCGACCGGCCGGTCGCCTGGTCGGGATCCGTTGACACACTGGCCAGCGGGCCGTGCGGGTGAGCAACCCGTCGGTCGGTCTCCGGGAGTCGGGTGCGGAGATCCCGTGGAAGCTCGTTCCCGAGACGAAGATCGGCGCGCTCCAGGGCGATCCGGAGACCGTGTTCAGCTCATACGTACGGGTCCCGTTCACCGCGGAGCACGTCTATCTCCTCGACGGCGAGGGCGGCATCTGGTTCGGTCGCGGCGACCAGTTCCGTTTGTATCACGCGGCGCTCGCGGGGGACACGCTGCGTGAAATCACGCTGCAGGCGGACCCGACGCCCGTGACCCGGCGGGAGCTGGACGAGCCTGGAGAGCGCGAAGGGGTAGGGCCGCCCTCGGTGCCGGAATGACGGGGCGATGAGATAGCGGATAGTCGACCTTCACCTTGAGCACTCTTCACGTTGAGTTGGCCCCCTTACGAGCGGCGTGAGCCGCCATCCGACCTGAGCTTTGCCGCGATCGATCGCGGCTCCGCCTCACTCCCGCCTCTCCAGCACCGCCATCCCCATGTCGAGGTGGCCTTCCTCGGTGATCGTCAGAACCTGGCGGGCGTCGCCCGCTCCGATGTAGACGCGGTCCCCGTCCCGCTCGTAGGAAAGCTCGACGCCAGCGCCAAAGGGTCCCGTGACGATGACCTTCCCGTCGGACTGGAAGTCGTAGGAGACGACGCCGGCGGCGTCCTCGTACACGCCGTCGAGGCCGTCGGCGCTGCAGGCGGCCAGGCCGCCGGCGAGCAAGAGCGTGAGCACGACGGCGAGAAAGCGAGTTCGCATCGTTCTTTCCTGTGAGAGCGTGTATGGCCGCGACGGAGCATCGTACGATGCGCATGCCGGGCGGGATTCATCGCGCGACGCGTTTCTCCTCGTGACGCGCGGGAGCGGGATCAGAACAGCGAAATCTTCAGCCCCTTCGTGTACTTCTCCGGGTCCTCGCGGAAATCACGCATCATCAGCGCGATCTCCTCGGTGGCGGCCTGGGTGTTCTCCATCGCGGCCACCATCCGGTCGTGCAACTCGGGGTCGTTGACCAGGCGGCCCATCGAGCCCTCGCCCTCGTCGATCTTTCGCAGAATGGAGTCGAGCGACTCGCTGCTCGAGTCGAACTGCTCGCTCGCCGCGACGAGCCGCGCCGTGAGGCTGTCGATGTTCTGCACCGTGCGCTCGAGCTCCGGGCCGTCGGCGGCGCCGTCGAGGGAGGCCGACACGGAGGCCAGGTTCTCGATCAGCCGCTCGAGGGTCGCGGACTGGCGCTCGAGCATCGAGTCGAGCTCCGTCATCGTGCCCGCGAAGGCCCCGGCGCCCGTCTCGACACTCGCGATGACCGTATCGGAGAGAAGGCGCTGCGTCCGGCTGAGCACGTCGTCGGCCTGGCTGCCGAGCCGATCGGCGAGTTGTGTGAGACCGGGGGAGGAGACCGCGGCGATCGTGTCGCCCGTGGCGAGGTTGTCGGGTGCGCTGCCCGGCCGGAGCGACACCCCGACCTGGCCGAGGAAGCCGGCTGCCTCGATCGCGGCGCGCGTGTCGCTCGGGAGGCGGGCGCCGGGCGAGGCCGTGAGCCGCAGCACGACGCCGCTCTCGACGAGCCGGATCTCCTCGACGGCGCCGACCGGCACCCCGCGCAGGGTCACGGTCGCGCCCTCGGCCACCTGGCCGGCGTCCTCGGCCAGGACGAAGAGCTCGAGCTCGGAGCCGCCGAGCCGGGCGCCGCTGATCCAGAAGATGCCGAGCACCAGGCCGAGGAAGGCCAGGATCATCAACACGCCGACCTGGATCTCGGTCTTGTAGTGGGAACGCAGTCCGGGGTCTCTCATCGGTTTCTCATCGATCTAT
>CAZOEX010000111.1:4515-7488 GCA_964578925.1 uncultured Gemmatimonadota bacterium
GGTCTTGTAGTGGGAACGCAGTCCGGGGTCTCTCATCGGTTTCTCATCGATCTATGGTTCCGCGCCGACGCGCTCGGTTTCCGGTTTGAGCTTCGGATGCAGGAAGTCCTGCACGACGGGGTCGGTGGAGTTGCGCATCTCGGCGGGCGTCCCGATGGCCTGCACCCTTCCGTCGGCGAGCAGCACGATGCGGTCGCCCAGAAGAAAGGCCGAGTCGACGTCGTGGGTCACGATCACGCTGGTCGAGCCCGTCTCGTCGTTGACCCGGGCGATGAGGCGGTTGATCACGCTCGCGTTGACCGGATCGAGGCCGGTCGTGGGCTCGTCGTACAGGATGTACCTCTGCCGCCCGACGATGGCACGCGCGATCGCGACCCGCTTCTGCATTCCGCCCGACAGTTCGGCCGGGAGCAGCGGCAGGACCTTCTCGTCCATGTTCACGTGCGAGACCGCCTCGATCACCGCCGGGTCCTCCAGCGCGTTCACCTTCCGGCAGTGCTCCGCCGACAGGCCGAGCTGGATGTTCTGGGCAGCCGTCTTCGAGTCGAAGAGTGCGGAGTTCTGGAAGACGTAGCTGATCATCGAGCGGATCTCCCGGATCTGCTTCGCGTCTGCGTTCGGCACCGACATCCCCTCGACCTGCACGTCGCCCTCGTCGGGGTCGAAGAGGCCCACGACGTGCTTGAGCAGGACGCTCTTCCCGGTGCCCGACGGGCCCATGATGACCAGCGTCATCCCCTCGTGGATCTCGAGGTCGACGCCGTCGAGCACCTGCTTCCCGTTGAGGTTCTTCTTGAGCCCGATGATCTCGATCATCGCCGCGTCATCTCGTTCATGAGACCGCCTTGTAGATCGGGGCGAGCACGACGTCGAGCACCATGAGGGCGACGATGATCGCGACCACCGTGTTCGTGGCCGTCCGTCCCACGCCCGCGGCGCCGCCCTCGGCCTGGAAGCCGACGTAGCAGCCGGTGAAGGTGATCGTCATGCCGAAGAACACCGCCTTGATGAGGGTGAATATCACGGCCGGCGCGTAGTTGTACGCCTGCACGCCGTAGATGTACTCCTCGGTCGTCATCGGGAGAAGGCCGATCGCCGTGAGCCAGCCGGCCCAGATCCCGATGATGTTGGCGAAGATGACGATCGGCAGCATCATGATCGCCCCGGCCACGACGCGCGGTACGACGAGCTCGACCACCGGATCGCGGCCGAGGGTGCGGAGGGCGTCGATCTGGTCGGTCACCTTCATCGTCCCGAGCTCGGCGCCGATCCCGGCCCCGACGCGGCCGGCCAGGATAATCGCCGACAGCAGGGGTGCGAGTTCGGTCAGCATGCCGGCGGCGACGGCCTGCCCGACGATCCACATCGGGAGATCGGTGAACTGGTAGCCGCTCTGCTGGGCCAGGATCGACCCGCTGAGCATCGCCACGAACAGCACGAGGGGCAGGGAATCGATGCCGATCGCCTTCGCCTGGACGACGGCCTCCCGCCGCCATTCCCACGGCCGGACCAACGCCTGCGCGGTGGCGGCCGCCAGCACGCCGGCCCGGCCGACGTGGGTCACGCCGGCAAGCCCGTAGCGGCCGAGCGTGCGCACCGCGCCGCCCAACCCGGAGCGGGGGGTCGACCCCGGCGCTTCGGTCCCCTCTTTCACTGTTTTTGCCTCTCGCGCAGGTCCCGGAACCTCTCGATGCGCTCCCGCAGTTCGTCGTCCGGCTCGCCGATCGGACGGGGCTCCGTGGCGCCGGCGGTGTCGGCACCGACATCGGTCGTGTCGGCACCGACGTCGGTCGTGTCGGCCGCCTCCTCCGTCCGCTTCCCTCGCGCCCGGAGCTTCGCCAGCGAGTCGGTGACGCCGGAGATACGCTCGGCGATCTCGACCATGCGGGCGGGATGTTCGCCCATGATCTCCGCGAAACTGAGCAGGTCGTCCACCGTGACGTCGTAGCGGTCGAGCACCGCGCGACGGGCGGAGTCGGCCGCCGCGTCGCGGGAGACCTGGTCCCGGCCGTCGGGCGGGAACCGGCGGATGTCGGCCAGCTCACTCATGACCGTCACGTAGGTGTCGTCGTCGATCGGGCCGCGCGGCTCCGGTCCGGCGGGGTCGCAGGCCGTCGTGGCCGCCAGGCTGGCGGCCCACAGCATCGTGACGAGCGCCTTCGGGGCGCCGGCTTTCGCACCGGGGATCATCCGGCAAAGCCTACGTTCCGAGCGGGGATCGAGCAACGGAGCCTGCCGATCGCCGGCATCGCCGGGCCCACCTGCCGTATCGGCAGATAATCCGGGCACGGCCCTTGCCCCTTCATGGGGGCGGAGAGACGAATTCCCACGACGGAAGCGAGACGAGAGATGACGACGGACGAGAGGGACGAAACGACGACGGCGGGCGCCGCGGGAGCCGAAGGCGCGACCGCGACGGGTGCCGAGGGTGACGCGCATGCCGACGACGGATCCGGCGCAGCCGCCGACGAGGGGGCCGGTGCCGCCGCCGACGAGGGGGCCGGTGCCGAGACCGGTGCCGAGACCGGTGCGGAGTCGGCGGCCGGAGAGGGCGGCAAGCGGGCGAGCCGCGAGGTACCGTTCGCCGACAACATCCACGGCCTGGTGGACGACATCCTCGAGGGCGTGCGCAACTTCACGCCGGTCGCGAGCGTGCGCTATCCGCGCTACGACTTCATCGAGACGCCGCAGGCCTACCTCCTGGCCTTCGACCTGCCGGGCATCACCCGGGCGGAGATCTCGGTTACGACCGAGGGCGAGGACCTGGTCGTGTCGGGCGAGCGCTCCGAGCCCGAATGGGGTGAAGACGCGACCGTGCGGCGCAGCGAGCGCCCGTTCGGCGGATTCCGGCGCGCGCTGCGGATGCCCGTCGACGTACGTGTCGAAGACGTCGGGGCGCGCCTCGAGGAGGGCATCCTGACCGTCAACCTGCCGCGCCACACGGACAAGAAGTCCCGGAAGGTGGACATCGAG
>CAZOEX010000112.1:0-7449 GCA_964578925.1 uncultured Gemmatimonadota bacterium
CGCCCGGGTGAGCACCCGGGCCTGGTCGAAGGAGAGGGACCCCCGGGCCATGGCGACCGACGACTCGGGTAGTTCTTCGAGGGCGCGGGCGACACGGACGAGCTCGCGGGCCGTGTAGAGATCCCAGCCGGCGTTCAGCGACAGCCAGTTCGCGCAGGACTCGTGGCCCGCGGGCTTCCAGCCGCCGAATTCATCGAACCGGGCGACCAGGCGGCCGAGCCGCGCCCGGGCGGCGTGGATGTGGGCCGACAGCGTTGTGATCTCGTCGCCCAGGTCGTCCAGCTCGTCGGGCGTCAGGGCGTCGGGGTCGGTCCCGCCGTACGGCTCCGGCGGCTCCCGGACGAGCCGGGGCGGGCAGGCTCCCGCCCAACCGACCCTCCCGTCCACCCCCTCGACCGTCCCGCCCGTCGCGTAGTCCATGCGCCCCCTCGCTATCAGAAACCGACTTCGGAATTCAGACTTCGTCTTCGTCGTCTGCTTTCATCATACGAAGGGGGATCAACCGGGTATCAACGCGGTGCGCAGAGGCCGGACGGCAGCCGTCCCGACCCCTCCAACTTCCTCGCAGCACCTCGTCGATCCGGTCGTTGTGGGGGGACAGACGCGGCCCGGTAGACCAGCCTTCAGGCCGCCGCCGGGGTCAGCCTCGCTCGTCGACGATCGCCTCCAGCCGCCGCCCACGCTCATCTCGCATCCACGCCTCGATCGCCGCTCCCGTCGTCGCCGTCCCCGTCGTCGCCGTTCCCCTGTCTCGCGGCGCTCATCCAACGCTGTCGCCCGACCCCTCGCCATGCTTCCACGAGCGCCGGTGGCTGCATCAACCGGCCCGGCGGCAGGCGATCGCCGGTCACGTCCAGGAGCAGTGAGAGCAGTCCGGGACGCCGCGCCATCAAGCGGCCGGCCGGATTGATCAGCGACGGACGCGATACGACCGCGTCCACGAGCTTCTGCACCCGGCGTCCGGGCACGAGCAGTCGCGCGAGCTCACCTTCGTACCGCTGTCGCACCTCGTCGGACCATCGTGGTTCGACGAGCGCGGCCTCGACGGCGGCCGCGGCGTACCGGCCGGTCACGAGCGCCCGGTAGATGCCCTGTCCGGTGAACGGATCGAAGTAACCAGCGGCGTCGCCGGCCAGCAGAACGCCGGCAGCGGTCACGGCACGGGGCGCGACCTCGAACGGCCCGGTCACTTCGAGCGGTTCGGCCAGAGCGTCCTCGGACTCGGGCGGTGGGAAGCCGTACGCCCCCACCTCGGTCCGGTAGAAGGCGAACGGATCCGCCGACAGCTCGGCTGCGCGGCTGCGCGAAACCACGACCGCCACGGTCCACAGGCCATTCTCGATCGGCGCGATGCCGAGAACTCCGTGATCCGAGACGCGCAGCTCGCCGAAGCTCGACGGAAGCGGCTCGTCGTCGACCGGCGCGTAGCGGCCGACGATCGCCAGCCGATCGCGCGGACCCCGCCGAACACCCACCGTCCGCCGCGCCACGACCGATCGAAGGCCGTCCGCCCCGATCACCCAACGGGCGCGCAGGGCGACCTCGCGGCCGCTGCCGTCTCGGGCGCGAAGCCTCAGCAGACCGTTCGGCCCGCGGCCGTCCGCCTCGTCACCGCCAAGCCGGCTCGTGCCGTTCTCCGCCCCGGGCGCCTCCACGTCGAAGACCCGGAGCGGAGCCCGAAACTCCGCACCGGCCGCCATCGCCGCATCCAGCAGTACCGCGTCGAACCGGCGGCGCGACAGCGCGAGCGCTTCCGAGGGGATTCCGTCTCGGACCGGCCCGAAGCCGGCCGTGACGAAACGGCCCTCGGGCGTCCGGAGACGAAAGCCGCGGAGGGACGCCGCACCCTCGGAACAGAGCCTCTCCAGGACCCCCATCTCCTCCAGGAGAGGCGTCGCCCCGGGACTCACCGCCTCTCCGCACGGCTTGGAGCGCGGAAACTCCGACCCGTCCACCAGGAGCACCTCGACACCCGCCCCGGCGAGCTTCCATGCCGCCGTGCTCCCCGCTGGACCTGCCCCCACGACGATGACATCGAAGTTCATCGGCCCCGACTCACCGGCCCGCCAGCTCGCCGCCGACGGCGACCCAACGAATCGGCCCCCAGCGGACGACCGCGCGCTGGAGTCCGGCCCGGTCGAGCAGCGTCCTGATCTCGGCGGCGGTGAAGGCGCGGCGGATCGACGCCCTTCCGTCCATTCGGGCCGTGGGGTTACGCCACAGCAGCGTGGTCGCGAGAACACCGAAGGCGACCCTCAAGGGCACGCCGCGCCGCAGGTCGGACACGACCCAGCCCATCCGGCTGACCCGATCGATCTCACGGAGGAACTCGGCCGCCGCCTCGGTCTCCAGGTGATGCAGCATCGTGGCCGAGAGCCCGATGTCGACGCCATCGTCGGCGAAGGGCAGCCGCGGCGCGTCGAGCCGGACGAAGCGGGGCGTCAGCGCCTCCCGAGCGTTGCGCACGCGATCGCGTGCCAGTCGAAGGGTCGTTCCATGGTTGTCCGCCAGCACGAAGCGCGGCCTCCAGTCACCGGCACGAAGCCGTCGGGCGAGGGCAGCGGGGATGTCCCCGGCGCCCGTACCCACGTCGAGAAGCCGCAACTCACCCGGCGACCGGCCCTCGAGCGCGGCCTCGATCGGCCGGCGGATCGCCGTCGTCCCGCCGAACCAGCGGTTGATCGCCGCGAGCGCGTCTAACGCGCGGTCGAGCTCGCCCGCGTCGCACGCGGGATCGTCCATCAGCTCGGGCACGCGGGACGGCGAAGCGCGCGCACCCGATCGGTCCGATGGGGACCATGAGACCGGCAGCTCGGCGTCGGGCGGCGGATTTCTCACATTCCGCCGTACCCGGACGTCGGGGGACCGTGCCGTTTCCTGCCTATAGCGTGAAGTCGACCCCCGTCACGTCCCCGGCGTCGCGGCGGGGCCGACCCGATCTTGAAGATGCGCCCGCGGATGATCAGTTTTCATCAGTCGACGTGCCCGAATCGAACGCATCCTCTCCGGAGCCGGGAGGCGCGATGTCAGCGAACGGTCCGTTCCCCGGGCGGCTTCTCCCTGGCCTGACGTTCGCCGTCTTCCTCGCCGGGGTCTCAGTGGTCGCGCTGGGCGCCGTTCGCACCACGCCGGACCCATCTCCGGCCGATCGCTGCGACGAGCTCGGGGGAATCCTCGGTGGCGCCGCTTCCGTGAACGGCGAGGTCTGCCGGGTCACGTTCCCGCGCTCCGACCTCGAGGTACGACTCCTGGGCGCGACGCTCCCGCCGGGCATGGGGCTCACGTCCTGGGCCGCTTTCAGCCCGGCCGGTGAGCGGGGAACCATCGTCATGGGGGATCTCGCCCTCACCGGGGCGGAGCTCCCCCTGGTCATGGCGGGACTCCGCGAGAGCGGGATCCGCGTCACGGCGGTCCATCGGCACATGCTGGGCGAATCCCCGACCATGAGCTTCATGCACTACCTCGCCGTCGGGGCCGACGACGAGCTCGCCCGGGCGCTCCGGACGGCCATGGAGCGGGCGCCGGCATCCCGGGGTGCGGCCGACCCTGATTCTCCCGGACCTGCGGCGCAGGCCCTCACGGGTCGCGACGGCATCGTCGCGGGCGCCTCTTGCGACAGCATTGCACGCGTGCTCGACACCGATCCAGCGCGAGCCGCGAGGGGTCCCGGCTACTGCAAGGTGAGCCGACCGCGCTCGGATATCGACGTGCAGGTCGAGGGAATCGGCGTGACGGCCGCTTCCGGTATCGGGAGCTGGTTCGCGTTCCGGGAAACGGACTCGGGCAACGCGGCCGTCGTGACCGGGGACATGGCGCTGACGGAGGAGCAGGTAAACCCCGCGATCCGGGCGCTTCGGACGAGCGGCATCGACGTCGTGACCCTGCACAACCACATGCTGTTCGAGCAGCCGCGGCTGATGTTCTTTCACTTCCAGGCGCGCGGATCCCCCTTGCAACTGGCGGACGGACTCCGTGCGGGACTCGACGCGGCGGGGCTGACCGCAGATCGCCGCTGATGCCGCCCCGACTGAGCGGCTACGTACCTGGTGCCCCCTCGATCACGGCGCACCTGCACCCCGTCGCCGAAACCTCGAGCTCGCCGAACCGCTCGAGGGTGTCGCGGAGCACGGCCCGTAGCTGCTCCAGCTCCCGCAGCCTGGCCTCCGTCTCGCGCAGGCGCTCCTCGACGAGCTCGCGAACGTGCTCGCACGGCTCCCGCCCTCCTTCGGAGATGTCGAGCACTTCCTTGATGTCGTCCAACCGGAGACCCAAAGCCTGTCCTTTACCGATGAACTCGAGGCGCTCGATGGCGGCCGGGCCGTACGTGCGATAGCCCGACGACGTGCGCTCGGGTTCGGGAAGGACACCCTTCCGCTCGTAAAACCGGATCGTGTGGCGGGCGACCCCGGTGCGAGCGGACAGCTCGCCGATCTTGAAGGAATCTCGATCGTCCATGTCGTTCATCATCTCGTCTCTCCAGCCTCGGGGCCTGACTTTCGAGTTGACGACTTGACCCTCAAGTTGACTTTAAGGTTTATGTTGTTGGTCGAGCAGAGCGCAAGCGAAGCCGACTCCCCGGTCCCGACCTCGGGGACGGAGATGGATTCGGATGGTGCGAACAGCAGATGGCTGAACGTCGTGGCGCCGTGTGGGCGGCGCTCGCCGGCGCCGTGGGCACACTCGTCTGCTGCGCCCTGCCGTCGCTGCTCGTGGTGCTCGGTCTCGGCACGACGGTGGCTGCCGCGGTCTCCGCGGCGCCGTGGCTCGTCGCGCTGTCGAGGCACAAGGGCTGGGTCTTTCTAGCGGCCGGAATCCTGATCGTGGCGAGCCGCCTCTACACGGAAAGGATCGCCCCCCGGCTTGCCGCCGACGGAACCGCCTGCCCGCTTCCCCTGTCTCGCGCGACACGGACGATCTGGTGGATCTCGGTGGTCCTCTACATCGCCGGCGCTTTCATCGCCTTCGCCCTGGGACCGATTCTCGGGTGGTTGGACGGATGATCGCGCTGCTCCGGAGCGCGGCTACGGGCCGCCCCCTCCTGGCCCTCGGGCTGCTCGTCCTGCCGCTGGCGCCGGCTCCGGCCCTCTCGCAGGGACACGGCCCGATATATGGACTCTCCACACCCACGCTTGGACAGGGCGGATGGAGCGTGGACGCGGCGTTCATGGGTCGCTTCGTGGAGGATGGATCGGCGATCATGACGAGGCCGATGGTCAGCTATGGTGTGACGGAAGACCTCCAGGTCTCGATGTCCTTCCCGATCCCGCTCCACAGAGACGAGGGACTGCCGCCGGTCCGGGGTCTCACCCGGATGCCGATGACGCGGGACATACAGGCCATGCTCGGCTGGCGGTTTCACCGCGACGCGACGGGAGTCGGCGCCCGATGGGAGAGCACCGCCTGGCTCGCGTTCGAACACCCGACGGACGCGGTCCGTTCGGGGATCGAGACGGCTTCCGGCCTGTACGGTGCGGCTGTGACGGGCTACGCCTCGCGCTCGTGGTACGTGTGGGCCGGGGGAGTCTACCGCCGCTACACGGCATCGTCGGACCTGGGCGAGAGCCGGCTCGGCGATACCGGTATGGCCAGCCTGGTCGTGGGCTATCGACCGCCGGCTTTTCGCGGCGACTACCCGAGCGCCGACTGGCGGGGCTTCCTCGAGCTGGTGGGCGAGTGGACCGGGCGTGACACCGTGGCGGGACGACCGAGCCAGGACACTGGCGGGCGCCAGGTCTTTCTGGGCCTCACCGTGCTCGGGCTCTACGGCTCGTGGGGAATCTCGGGCGGTCCCGCCATTCCGGTGTACCAGTCCTCCAACGGCGACATGCCACGAGAGCGGCTGAGGATGACGGTGAACTTCACGTTCTGGCTGTGAGCCGTCGATCCCGAACCCCGCCCCGGGGGCCGGAAGATGGAGTGCGACGGAGATCGGAACCTGAAATGAAAGGAAAGATCATGTATCGGACGATGATCGCGGTACTCGTGGGAGGCGCCCTGCTCGCCCCCGACGCGCCGGCACAGCTCCGCGAGGTACAACAGGAAATCTACGGCATGGATTGAAGCGTCTGCGCCCACGCCGTGCGCGTGGCCGTGGAGAAGCTTCCGGGCGTGATGGAAGCCGAAGTGAGCCTCGAGGACGGGCTGGTCGCGATCGACCTGGAACCGGCGAACGAAGTCACGATCGCCGATGTGAGGAACGCGATCCGCGATCAGGGATTCTCGCCGCGGGCCGCCGAAGTACGGATCGCAGGACGTCTCGAGGAACGCGAAAGTGGCGTCGTGCTTCGAGTACCGGGTTCGGGTTCCGCGTACACGGTTACCGCGCCAGAGGAGATGCGTACCCGATTGCGGGAGGCGATCGGCGAGGACGTTCTGCTGTCGGGCGGTATTCCCCGTACGGACGAGACCGAAGAGCCGGGAACGATCGAGGTCATCGCGCTGGAAGAGCGCTGAACGGCCTTCCGGCGGAGCCGTGAGTCGCGACGTTCTGTCGCGGCGTCTCCGAGGGGAGGAAGGGAGATGTGGTGAAGAGTCTGATTCTGAAGATCGACGGAATGAAATGCGACGGCTGCGCGTCCAGGGTGGGCGCCGCGCTGAGAGACGTCGCCGGAGTGCGCCGGGCGAAGGTCTCGCTCGACGACTCGCAGGCAGAGGTCGTGGGTGATGAGTCCCTGAAGGAATCCGACCTGGTGAGCGCCGTGGAGGAGGCTGGCTACGAGGCCCGGATGGGCGCGTAGCGACGAGCCCCGAGCCATGCAGCGCCTGCAGCTCCGGATCGGGGGGATGCACTGCTCGTTCTGCGCGCAGAGCATCGAGCGCGCCTACGGAAGGACCGAGGGGGTCCGAAGCGTCGCGGTGAGCCTCGCCCACGAAGAGGCGCTCATCGAGTACGACGAGACCGAGGTGGACGAGACGGCCCTGCGCGACACGCTGCGCGACGTCGGCTACACGATACGTGACCCGGACAAGGCTCGCGCCTACGAGCAGGCGCGCGAGGACTTGCGCCAGAAGCGGAACCGAACGGCCCAGGCAGGCGTCGCGGCGGCGGCCGTGGCGCTCGCCATGGTCGGCATGTGGCTCGGGCTCCTGCCGGCGCCCCTTCCGTTCCCGGCGCTCCTGGCGACGGGCGGGATCGCGGCATGGGTCCTGTTCGTCGTCGGGCGGGAGATCGCGGGGATGGCCCTGAGCGGGCTCCGGCGGCGGATCTTCAACCAGCACGTGCTGCTGTTCGCGGGGGCGCTCGGCGGCTTCCTGGCCGGGCTGCTCGGTCTGCTCGGCATGCCGGAATTCCCGACCTTCCATTTCTTCGGCGCCGCGATCTTCCTGATGACCTACCACCTCCTGTCGGGCTGGACCGCGACGAAGGTCCGTGCGACCAGCCAGGAAGCGGTGCGGAGACTGCTCGACCTCCGGCCCGACACGGCGCGCCGGATCGAAGAGGACGGCGAC
>CAZOEX010000113.1:0-7435 GCA_964578925.1 uncultured Gemmatimonadota bacterium
CCGAGTGGAGGGTCGTCTGGGTGCACGCCATGCGACGCGCGGCGCTCCCCGTCGTCACGCTGATCGGCGGACGCCTCGGCTATCTGCTCGGCGGCGCGGCCGTCGTCGAGGTCGTCTTCGGCTGGCCGGGAATCGGACGATTGTTGCTCGACGCCATCGAGGCGCGCGATCTGCCTATCCTGTTCGGACTCTTCCTCGTCGTCGGTCTCTCCGTCGTCGTCGCGAATCTCGTTACCGACCTGGTCTACGCCCGCCTCGATCCCCGCATCCGCTATGAGTGACCGACAGGGCCTCGCGGAGCGCACGCTCGCCCGGGCAGGCGGACGGACGGGCGCCGGCCTGGTCGGCGGTCTCGTGGTCGTCGCGCTTCTCGCGCCCGTCCTCGCACCCGCCGATCCGTACGCGATCTCAGGGCCGTCGCTCGCGCCGCCCGGTGGCATGCACCCACTGGGGACGGACGCGCTGGGTCGCGATCTGCTGAGCGGACTCCTGTTCGGCGCCCGAGCGTCCCTCTTCGTGGCCGTGGGGGTCGCGGCGCTCGTGCTGTTCGTAGGGGGAACCGTGGGGGCGTTCTCCGCCTGGCTGGGCGGCTGGTGGGACGACGTCCTGATGAGGCTGACCGAGTTCTTCCAGGCGCTCCCCCGCTTCTTTCTCGCCATTCTGGCCATCGCCGTGTTCGGACCGGGTCTCGAGCTCCTGATCCTCGTGCTCGGCCTGACGTCCTGGACGATGCTGGCCCGCGTGGTTCGCGCCGAGGTGCTGTCGCTGAAGCAGCGGGAATTCGTCGACGCCGCGCGAGCCCTCGGCGCCTCGTCCGCGCGCATCGTCCTGCGAGAGCTACTGCCGAACGCGCTGCCCCCCGCGCTCGCGCTCCTCGGCCTGATCATGGGCCGGGTCCTCCTGGTCGAGGCGAGTCTCGGGTTTCTCGGGCTGGGCGACCCGAACACCATCAGCTGGGGGCTCATCGCCGGCGCAGCGCAGCCGTATCTCCGGCTCGCCTGGTGGCTCCCCTTCTTCCCTGGCCTCGCCATCCTTCTGGCCGTCCTCGGGTTCAATCTTCTGGGCGACGCCATCACGGCCGCGCTCGGTCGCAACCCCGACGCGATGCCATGACGCCTCCCCTCCTCGCCGTCCGGGAGCTGGCGGTGGACTACGGAAAGGTACGCGCCGTACGCGGCGTATCGCTGGAGGTCCGCGCCGGCGAGGTCGTGGGCATCGTGGGGGAGTCGGGCTCCGGCAAGACGACGCTGGCCCTCGCGGTGCTCGGGTTGCTGCCGGCTTCGGCCCGCCTGAGAAGCGGTGAGATCCGGTGGAAGGGGGAGGATCTGCTCGCGGCGTCCGCGGAGCGGCGCCGGGCCCTGCGCGGACGGGAGATCGCGATGATCTTCCAGGAGCCGCTGAGCGCCCTGCATCCGGCCTTCCCCGTCGTCTCGCAGATCGCCGAGGCGTTACGAGCGCACCGGCCCGGACTCGACCGGAGGGCGGCCCGGTCGGAAGCCGTCGAACGGCTCGAGGCGGTGGGGATCCCGCAACCGGCCCGCCGTACCCGCGAAGTGCCCCACCAGTGGTCCGGGGGCATGCGCCAGCGGGTGCTGATCGCCATGGCCCTCGCCCACGATCCGTCGCTGTTGATCGCCGATGAGCCCACGACGGCGCTTGACGTCACCGTCCAGGCGCGGATCATCGAGCTGCTCCGCCGGAAGGCGCCGGCGGCCGCGGAACGGGACGATGCGGCCTCCGGGGGAACGCTGGTGATCACCCACGACTTCGGACTCGTCGCTGAGCTCGCCGACCGGGTTCTGGTCATGCAGGACGGGCGCGTCGTGGAGGCGGGGACGGCAACGCGGATCTTCGATCGGCCTTCCCACCCGCACACGAGGGCCCTGCTCGACGCCCGGCCCGGGACCGGCGCGATCACGGGACGTTCCCGGACTGGCGGCGCGCACGCGGCGCCGCGGGAACGCTCGTCCGATGTCGACGCGTCGACGAACGACGACGATATCGCCCTCGAAGCAGTGAATCTCTACGCCTCGTACGGTCCGACCTCTCGCGGGGGCGACCCCGTCGTCGCCGTGCGTGACGTCTCCTTCCGGCTGCGGGCCGGTGAAGCACTGGGGCTCGTGGGGGAGTCGGGCAGCGGCAAGTCGAGCCTGGCGCGTGCCCTCGTGGGCCTGCTGCCCGCCACGGGCCGGATCCGCGTGGGCGGCCGGCCGGTACCGCCGACGACCCGACGCTCGCGTAGCGAACGACGCGCCCTGCAGATCGTGTTTCAGGACCCGTTCGGGTCCCTCAACCCGCGACGGAGTGCGGGGGACGCGATCGCGGAAGCGCTGCGCATCCACTCGCTCGACGCCGATCGTCGGCAGGAGCGCGTCGCGGAGCTCCTCGGGCTCGTAGAGCTGGACGCGTCGTTCGGCGCGAGGTTCCCGACCGAGCTCTCGGGCGGCGAGCGTCAGCGCGTCGCCATCGCGCGTGCGCTCGCCTGCCGGCCGGAAGTCCTCGTCCTGGACGAGCCGGTCACCTCTCTCGACCTCCCCGTACAGGTTCGCATCCTGGCCCTGCTCGAGCGGTTGTGCCGCGAGCTGCGCACGGCACTGCTGCTCATCGCGCACGATCTCCGGATGGTGCGCGATGTGGCGGACCGAGTCGCGGTCATGCATGACGGCCGACTCATCGAGACCGGACGAACCGAGGACGTGTTCGAGCGACCGTCACACCCGGAGACCCGCCGGCTTCTGGACGCGATCCCCGCCCACCATCCGTCTCAGAGGGCCAACAGGTTGGCCAGCAGCCGGTAGGCCCCGGGCACGCCGGCGGCGCCACGAGGGCCGGATCGCCAGCCTTCCTTCAGAATACCCAGTCCACTCCCGCATTCAGAGACGTGCCGGGCATCGGCCATCCTGCGAACAACTCGTAGTCCTCGTCGAACAGGTTCTCCACGCGTACACGGAATCCGAGTCCACTCTCGAGCCGGTAGCCGATCGCCGCATTCGCGAGGAAGTAGTTCGGAAGGCGGTTCTGCATGTCGTCCCCCTGGAACAGCTCGGTCGCCCAGCGGCCGTCGAGGCTCATCCACCAGTCTCGCTGGTCGTACCCGAGCCAGAGATCGAGCGTGTTCAGGGGGACGAGCGCGGTGTCGTCTTCCAGGTCCATCGTGACGCCGGCGGCGCCCGCGTAGAAACCGCTCGGCAGGCGCGCTTCGAGCTGCACTTCGACGCCCTTGTGGTTGAACTCGCCGGTGTTTTGGTTCCGCACGTCCATGACGACCGGATCGAACACGGCGGCGATCATGTTGTCCCCGTCCTGAATCCAGCCCACGACGTCGAGCGTGACGAAGTCGCCGAACTTCTGGTTCAACCCGAGCTCGTACTGCCACAGGTCCGTGGCCTCGAGGTCGGGATTCTGCGACGATCCGAAGGCGTACTCGAACGGGTTGGGGGCCCGGAACCCGTGAGACGCCCGAGTCCGGATCGACGTTCCGGACACGGGCATGAATACGATCCCGACCTCCGGCGAGACGTCTTCCCCGAACTGCTCGTTGAACGTCGCCCGGACGCCGCCCGACAGGATCCAGCCGGATCGTCCCGTCTGCACCTCGTGGGTGGCCCAGACGTAGGGCGCTACCTCGTTCGTGCCGGGGATGGTCTCCGCGTCACCGTCGTTGTCGCGGCCTACCTTGTAGTTCATGAAGTCGGTGCCGACCGTCAGTTCTCCGCCGTCCCAGGCGGCGCCCTCCGCTTTCGCGCGAGCTCCCCAGGCCTGATTGGGTTCGTGGAGGTCGTCCTCGAACAGCACATCGGCATCGAAGCGCCAGACCTTCGCGGTGATATCCCAGTTCTCGGTGACGTCGAACCGACTGCCGAAGTCGGCGATCCACCAGTCGTTCGTCCCGCCGACCCCGGGGCTGCCGCCGACCGGTCCGGGAATCTCCCACTCGTTCGTGCCGCCCCGGAAGCTGCCGACGAGATTCACCGTCTCCGATACCTCCTGGGCGAACCGCACGCGGCCGTCGATCGCGTCCGTGGCGGAGTTGGGGCGGTGGCCGTCGGTCTCACGGTACGCGCCGCCGAGCTGAACGAAGCCGTCGTCCCAACGGTAGTTGTAATCGACGAGGTTCTGCGTCGTGGTGAAAGAACCGAGCGAGGCGGCCGCGTAGCCGCTGGAGCCCCGTCGTTCGGGATCGCGGCTGCGCATCAGGATCGCCCCGGCCTGCGCCCAGCCGTGCCGTACGCTGGACGGGCCCTTGATCAGCTCGATCTCGCCGACGTAGCTGCGGCTGAACATGTCGGGTAGCGGGTGACCGTGCGTGACCGAGAAGTCCGGGACGCCGTCCATCAGAAGCTGGACGCCACGGACTCGGAAGTCCGTCGGTCCGGCCTTCCGACCGATGCCCCGAATCTGGATCCGCCCCGCCACGGGGTTTCGCAGCCCGAAGCCGAGGGCGTGCCCCTGCGTGAGATTCACCCCCGGAAGCGACTTGAAGAACTCGTACGGGCTGATTTCCTCCGAGTGCCGCATCCGCTCGTTCGTGAACAGGCCGAACGTCTCGGCGCGCCGGGCCTGCGATTTCTCGCGAACGACCCAAACCTCGATCGGCTCCAGCAGAACGGGCTCCTCGGCTTCGTCCTCTTCCGGTTCCTCTTGCGCCACGATCTCCGTTGGGGCGACGAGGAGGCCTGCCAGAACGAGCGCCAGCGAGGTGAGGGAATAGCGTCGGGGGACATTCATCGGGGCACCTCCTGCGAGGGTAAGGTGTCGCTCAACCGTAGTAGCTTGCTTTTTTCGAAGCAACTAAAGACGATGGACGATGATGGAAGACACCATTCGACTCCTGCGAGACAATCCCGGAGAGTCCCGGTTCGAGGCGGTGCTCGCCGATGGGAAGATGGCCGTCAAGCCGTACCGGCTGCGGGGCGACACGATCGCTCTACAGCACACCGTCGTGCCTCGGCCCCACGCCGGGATCGGGATCGCCAGACGTCTCAACGGCTTCGCGCACGAACAGGCGGAGCGTCGAGGACTTACCATCGTCCCGAAATGCCCCTACGTCGAGGACTGAGCCTCGACCACGCCGACCGCGATTGAGACCCGCTCGGAATGAAACCCGCGCGGGACCCGTCCCGTAGTGTGCTGCAACGATTGGACGGGACACACCGTCCAGGTGAATGAAGCGATGAAACGGACGGCGTGAGGGACTCCGAATCGCCGGGACGACGAAGGGTGAGTGAGATGAAGAAGGGCGAGGCGAAGGAGCTGGGCGGGATGTTCACGATCCTGGCGGTACTCGTGGCGATCGGCGCGGGAGTGAGTTCGATGGCGCCGGAGCTTCCCGAGATCGCGGAAGTTCAGGTTCCGGGGGAGACTCCGGCGGTCGAGGCGCCGCTCGAAACCGAAGATCCGAAGGCACCGGTGCTGCTTGGACCCGCCGAGCGGCTTCCCGCGCTCCTGCGGATCTACGAGGTCGTCGATTCCGCGGATCCGGCGGATCCCGTTTCGCGACTTCCGGTCGGGCTCGCGATCGGCGTCTGATCGACGATCGGCCGGTAGGCGTCAGGCCGCCGGTCGGCCCGATAGTCGAACTCGTAGGCGCCGGGGGAGAGTACCACCCGGTTCTCGTCCGCCGCCGCCAGATCGAACTCCGCGACGATCCGTTGCGGTCCGTCGCCCCCCTCGGCGAGGATCATGCCGAGCGGATCGGCGGCCATGCTCCCGCCGGGAAAGACGGTTCCCCGCTCCTCCCCCACCCGATTCACGGCGAAGTAGTTCAGGTGGTTCTCGTAGGCCCGCATCTGCGTCTGGGCGCGCTTCATGTCGAGGCGCGGCCAGTTGGTCGGGAGCACGACGAGCTGAGCTCCCAGTAGTTTCAGCGCGCGCGTCGACTCGGGGAAGGTTCCGTCGTAGCAGATGTTCAGGCCGATCCGGCCGATCGGAAGGTCCCAGACCTCGAACCCTTCGCCGCGACGGGCGAAGCGGTCGACGCCCAGGCAGAGCGTGTGAACCTTACGATAGCGGCCGACGACGCCCTCGGGGCCGACGAGGAACGCGGTGTTGTAGACACGATCCTCTTCGCGCTCGACCGCGCCCACCACGGCCCATGAACCGGAGTCTTCGCAGGCTGCCGCTATCTGCTGCAGCTCGGAACCGTACGGGTCGATCGCCGCCGCCAGCGCTTCGGCCTCGCTCTCGAACACGTAGCCGGTGAGAGCCGCCTCGGGAAACACCACGAGGCGGGCGCCGGTATCGGCGGCCGCGGCCGCGATCTCCCCGGCGATGAAGTCGGCGTTGTGGCCGGGCTCGGCCAGCTCGCAGTCGAACTGCACGCCGCAGGCGACGAGGGGAGGAGTCACGTCGGCATCGACCCCACGAAGTCCTCCCCACCGTCCACGCGAATCGTATTGCCGGTCATCCAGTCGGTCCCCCGGTCGCACAGGGCCAGCATGCAGCGCGCCACGTCCTCGGGCGTGGTGAGCCGACCGTACGGATTCTGCCGCTTCGCCTCCTCGATCATGTGCTCGGCCCCCGGGATCTTCCGCAGCGCCGGAGTATCGGTCACGCCGGCCCGAAGCGCGTTGACGGTGATCGCGCGGGGCGCGAGCTCGAGGGCGAGCTGGCGCGTGTGGGATTCGAGGGCCGCCTTGGCCGCCGACACTGCCCCGTAGGAGGGAATCACCCGGTCGCCGCCCGAGCTCGTCATCGCGAAGATGCGTCCCCCTTCGCCCATCAGCTCGCGCGCCACGACGCCCTGCGTCCAGTAGACGAGCGTGTGGGCCATGACGGTGAGGGTCATGTCCATCTGGTCTTCGCTCATCGACTCGTCCGGATCTTCGGCCACGAGCGGACGGAGCGTGCCGAAGGCGAGGGAGTGCAGAAGCATGCCGATCGAACCCGGTTCCAGTCGCCCGGCCAGGTCGTCGAGGAGCGCGTCCCGCTTGCCGGCGCTGGCCGCATTGATGTTGTGGAACTCGGCGGAGACCCCGGCGGCTTCGATCTCCTCGACGATCTCCTCGACATGGGCCAGGCCCGCTCGGCGATCGAGGTGCACACCGATGATGTCGTATCCGGCCCGCGCGAACTCGAGAGCCGCCGCCTCGCCGAACCCGCTCGATGCGCCGAGAATCAACGCGGATTTTCCTTTCGTGGAGCCCAAGCCTGCCTCCTCAATGCACTACGCTGGTCGGTTAGACGCCCGAAGTCTCGATGATATCCCGCGGTTCGGCGCCCGACCAGCGAGGGGCCGGCGCATCGGCGAGGCCGTACTCCGCCAATCCGTCGAGACAGATTGGGACACCGACTCCACCGGTGCCGAGGACCTCGTCTCCCACACCCCCCTCGAGATGCCGGGCGGAAGATGTCGCAGGACCATGTAATCCACTGTTATACAGTAGATTGCACGGTATCTTGTTCGAACCACGTCCGGGACTCCCGGGTATGATAT
>CAZOEX010000114.1:0-7411 GCA_964578925.1 uncultured Gemmatimonadota bacterium
CGATCCCCAACCTTCTCGCGATCGCGGAGCAGATCGACAAGCTGCACGCGATCTGCGTCGTCTGCGGCGAGCTGGCGACGCGGAACCAGCGGCTCATCAACGGCCAGCCCGCTCCGGCCGAGGGCCCGACGATCCAGGTTGGCGGCGCCGAGAGCTACGAGGCCCGTTGCCGGCGCTGCCACGAGGTTCCGTCCGCGATGGACGACCAGATGACGCTGGTGGAGGGGTGAAGGCGGAAGGATTCCGGGCGGTTCCGGCATCACTGCTGGTCGGGGCCATGTTCGACGACGGGGTCGGGCTCGGCCTCGTGGGCGCGGGCCTCCTCTTCGGCCACTGCAATCCATTTCGGGACAACCCCACGGACGAAGACGTCTCGCGGGCGACGCTGGGCATCTTTCTCGTCGGCGGTCTGGTGATAGTCGGCTCTGCCGCCATCGACGTGCTCGCGGCGCCCGACCACGTGACGAAGGCGAACCAGGCGCGTGCGGAAGCGGCGGAGGGCACGGACGAAGCTCGGGCCCGTTCCGGCGCGACTCTCTCGGTCCATCCACTCGTCTCCGGGGGCGACGGAGACGGAGGCATCGGGCTGGCGGCCACCCTGCGCTTCTGACGGATCGGCCGTACGAGTGCCGGCTCCTTTCGGCCGCCGGCCCCCCGCCTGATCTTTCGACGCATGGACATCGACCCGTTCTCCGCCCTCCTCTTCTACGTGGTCTTCCTGTTCGCGGTAACGCTCCACGAGGCGGCGCACGCCTGGGCGGCGTTGAAGTTGGGGGATCCCACCGCCTACCAGGGAGGACAGGTCACCCTCGATCCGCGGCCGCATATCAAGAGGGAGCCGTTCGGGATGGTGATCCTGCCCGTTCTCTCGTTGGCGGTCATGGGGTGGCCGTTCGGCTTCGCGAGCGCCCCGTACGACCCGCGCTGGGCGATGCGGCATCCCAGGCGGGCCGGATGGATGGCCCTCGCCGGACCGGCCTCGAACTTCCTGCTCATGGCGATCGCGGGCGGCCTGATATGGATTCTGCTTCAGGCGGGCATCTTCGCGGGCCCCGAGAGCGTCACCTTCGCGGGGCTGGTCGAGACCGTGCGCGACGGACCTTGGGAGGGACTCGCCTTCTTCCTCGGCGCCATGTACTCGCTCAACCTCCTGCTGGCGATCTTCAACCTGCTGCCGGTGCCACCGCTCGACGGCAGCGGCGCCATGCCGCTCCTGCTGAACGAAGAGATGACGCGGCGGTATCAACAGGCGATCTGGGGCAACTCCATGCTCGCCTGGGGCGGGATCCTGCTCGCGTGGTACGTCTTTCCCTACCTCTGGGACCCGCTCTGGCTGTTCGCCGTCAACATTCTGCTGCCCGGGAGCTACGGCTGATGATGCGCTTCGACTCGACGACGTCCTCGGAACCCGAACCGAGCGACCGGCGAAGTCCGGCCGCCGCCGTCCGCGCCCTGCCGCTCCTCTCGACGGCGCTCGCCCTCGCGCTCGCCGCCTGTTCGGCCGCCACGATGCAGCGTTCTCCGCCCAGCGCCGCCGACGAGGTCGAGACGATCCGCCAGGCGCGGCTGGCCCAGAATCGGGCGATTCGGGAGCAGGACCTCGATGCGATCGCCGAGGTGCTGGAGCCCGACGTCCACGTCACCTCGGGTGTCGGCATCCACGTGGTGGGGCGGGACAACTACCGGGACGCCTACGCGCAGGACTTCGAGGTACTGGAGAACGTCTCCTACGTGCGGATCCCCGACGAGATCGAGCTGGGCAGCGTCGACACGGGTCTGGCCGAGCGCATCGCGGCGGAGTCGGGTACCTGGACCGGGAGCTTCGTCACGCCCCGCGGTCCCGCCCAGATGCGCGGCGTCTACAGCGCCATGTGGCGCAAGCGGGGCGGGCGCTGGCGAATCAACAGCGAGATCTTCGTCTCGCTCACCTGCTCCGGGGAGGGGTGCCCATGAAACAGGGAATCCGCCGCCTGAACGAACATGCCGAGTTCTACACGGAAGAACGCTGTCACATCATCGAGATCAGCGGCAAGAAGGACGATCCGGACCTGTCGATCGCCCGCGCCCGCGTCGAGCCCGGCGTGACCACGCAGCTCCACTTGCTCGACATCGCCGAGCGCTATCTGGTCGTGAGCGGCGAGGGAGAGATGGAGTATGGCAGGGACATCGTGGCAGGAGAGAGCGATCCGGACCTGGAGCGCCGGAGGGTCGGTCCCGGGGATGTCGTCCTGGTCCCGCCCGGGGTCGCGCAGCGCATCACGAACACCGGCGACGAGGATCTCGTCTTCTTCTGCGTCTGCACGCCCGCGTGGGAGGAGGGCGTGTACAAGTCGCTGGAGTAGGACGGCCCGCCCGAAGCCCGGCCGACGTCGACTGCGCCGGCCTCCATCGGCCCATGTCGATCCTGCCGACGTTCGTTCGATAACGGGTAGAGGCGAAGACCGGGTCCCGGCCCCTCCGGCTGGAGAATTCGGCCGTACACGGCAACCGAACGGAGGACGACGATGAAGGTCATGGTGCTGGTGAAGGCAACGGAGAAGTCGGAGGCGGGCGTGATGCCGAGCGAAGAGCTGCTCGGCGAGATGATGCAGTTCAACGAGGAGCTGGTAGACGCGGGCGTCATGGTCGCCGGCGACGGTCTGCGTCCGAGCTCCGACGGCGTGCGGGTCCACTTTTCGGGTGAGGAACGGACGGTGGTCGACGGCCCGTTCGCCGAAACGAAGGAACTCGTGGCCGGCTACTGGTTGTGGGAGGTCGACTCGGTCGAGGACGCGGTCGACTGGGTCAGACGTTGCCCGCACCCCGCGGTCGATCCGGAAACCGAAGACGCGGTGATCGAGATCCGGCCGCTGTTCGAAGCCGACGACTTCGGGGAGGAGTTGACGCCGGAGATGCGGCAGAAGGAGGAACGCCTCCGCCGGCGGGTGAAACAGCGGGGCTGACGGCGGGGGAAGAGGGCTGCAGTCGCCGGAGGCCGTCGAGCGCTACGACTCGAGCCGAGTCACTCCGTCCGAGCTCGGATGAGATGCGGAGATCGGCCTGACCCCCAGCCGCCGCGCCAGCCGTGGTAGCACCTCGCCGACCCGGCCCTCGATCCGCACGGCGGCGGATTCATCGGCTCGGGTCGGGCCGAGATTCACGACAGCTACCGGGCGCCCGTCCCGCGTCGCCCGGTCGGTGAAACGCCGGCCCGAGTAGACGGCGAGCGAGGAGCCGACGACGAGCACGGCCTCCGCCTCCTCGTACAGCTCCCAGGCCGCGTCCACGACGGGGGCCGGCACGTTTTCCCCGAAGAACACCACGTCCGGCTTGAGCACGCCGCCGCAGGTCCGGCACCCCGGTACCCGGAAGCCGCGGGACAGACGCTCGGGCACCGCCGCGTCTCCGTCCGGGGTCGCGAGCATCTCGGTATCGGTGCGCACGAACGACGCCCACTCGGGGTTCATCTCGAGCAGCCGCTCCTGCATCGCGTCCCGGGCCTCCAGGTCGCCGCAGTCCAGGCAGCGCACTTCGGCGAGCGATCCGTGCAGCTTGACGATCCGCCGGCTGCCGGCCCGGGCGTGGAGACCGTCCACGTTCTGCGTGATCACCCCGGGTAGCCGGCCCGCCCCTTCGAGTATCGCGAGCGCCCGGTGCGCCGGGTTCGGCTCGGCGTCGGCCACGCGCCGCCATCCGACGGCGCTGCGCGACCAGTAGCGGGCCCGGGCGCCCGGGTCGCGGACGAATTCCTGGTACATGATCGGCGACACCGGGGTGCGTCCGCTGCCCGGCCCGCGGTAGTCGGGAATGCCCGATTCCGTGCTACACCCGGCGCCGACGAGGGCGACGAAGCGGCGGTCGGCCAGCAGCTCGACGAGGGCGTCGAGGCCGTTCGGGCGGACCGCCGCTTCGGGCTCGGACGGATCCGTTTCGGGTCGAATCATCATGAGGACTCCAAGATAGGTCTTAGTGCGCGCCGAGGCCCGACCCCTCTATATTCGACGCGCAGTCTTTCGCGGCGCCACGACCAGCCCCCGTCATTCACACAGCGCGTGAGCGCCCGCTCTTCGACCACGGAGGGACCATGACGTGGAGTGCCGGTCGCACTACGCGACGCCGCGGTGCGCCGATTCCCGTGCTCACATCGCTTGCGGTCTTGCTGACGTCCGTCGTGCTCCCCGGTCCAGCCGCCGCGCAGGAAGCCGACACCGACGCCGGCCTCGAGGCCTGGCCCGAGATCACCGGCGTGCTCCAGCACCCCCGCTGCCTGAACTGCCATCAGGCCGACGCGCCGCTGCAGGGGGACGGCCGAATGCACATTCCCCGCGTGCAGCGCGGACCGGCGGGCCTCGGCATGGGTCCGATGCAGTGCTTCAACTGCCACAACGCGATGGGCAACAACCCTACGGCCGGCGTGCCCGGCGCGCCCCACTGGATGCTGGCCCCGCGATCGAGCCGCTGGCAGGGCCTCAGCTCTGCCGAGATGTGCGCCCAACTCACCGATCCGGCCCGCAACGGAAACCGCTCCGACGAGGAGATCCTCGAGCACATGGCCGAGGACGATCTCGTCCTGTGGGGCTGGGAACCCGGCGCGGACCTCGAGCCGGTGCCGATTCCGCACGACGAATTCGTCGACATTCTGGAAACGTGGATCTCGGCGGGGACCCCGTGTCCGAGCGACTGAAGACGACGAACCCCGGAAGGAAGACGAACGTGAAGATCACCCTGACGGTGAACGGCGAGAAGCACACGATCGAGGCCGATCCGCAGATGCCGCTGCTCTGGGCGCTGCGGGATCGGCTCGACTACACGGGCACGAAATACGGCTGCGGCGTGGCGCAGTGCGGTGCCTGCACGGTGCACATGGATGGCCACGCGGTGCGCTCGTGCTCGATCATGTGCGGGCAGGCGGACGGTCGAGAGATCACGACGATCGAGGGCGTGTCGGGCCCGGTGGCCGACGCCGTGCAGAGCGCCTGGCGGCGGCTCGACGTCGTGCAGTGCGGCTACTGCCAGTCGGGCCAGATCATGTCGGCGATCACCCTCCTGACGCGGAACCGAACGCCCTCGGACGAGGACATCGACCAGGGGATGGAGGGAAACATCTGCCGGTGCGGCACCTACGTACGCATCCGCGAGGCGATTCACGAAGCGGCACGCGAGCTGGCCTGAGGAGACGAAGATGAGAGCACCTGAGAGGACAGCCGACGACATTGCCGACGGGATCAGCATGACCGGGGACGCCGACACCCCGTCCCCGTCCGCCGCCACCTCGCGCCGGAGCTTCCTGAAGGTCTCGGCCGCCGGCGCCGGCGCGCTGGTGATCGGCACCTACCTGCCCTTCCTGCGCGGATCCGACGCGGCGGCCGCGGTGGCCAGCGGCAACGGAACCGGGACGGCGGCCGGAAGCGCGGCCGACCTCAACGCCTTCGTCCGCATAGCACCGGACGACACCGTGACGGTCGTCTGCAAGCACTTCGAGATGGGGCAGGGGACGACGACCGGCCTCTCGACCCTGGTCGCCGAAGAGCTGGACGCCGCCTGGTCGCAGATGCGCTTCGCGTTCGCGCCGAACGACGCGTCCGTCTACAACAACCTCGTCTTCGGTCCCGTGCAGGCGACGGGGGGCAGCACCTCGATCGCCAACTCGTTCGAGCAGATGCGGCGGGCGGGCGCCACGGCGCGGGCCATGCTCGTACAGGCGGCGGCGGAGCGCTGGGGCGTGGCGGCGGCCGAGATCTCGGTGGCAGATGGCGTAGTGTCGCATCCGGGCTCGGGCAATGAAGCGAGCTTCGGCGAGCTGGCCGCCGACGCGGCCGCGCTTCCGGCTCCGGCGCCCGACAGCGTCACGCTCAAGTCGCCGGAGGAGTGGACGCTGATCGGCACCGAAGTGCCCCGGCTCGACTCCCACGACAAGACGACGGGCGCGGCCGAGTTCGCCATGGACGTCCGGCGGCCGGAGATGCTGCGGGCCGTCGTGGCGCGGGCCCCGAAGTTCGGGGCGACCGTGGCCTCCTTCGATCCGGCGCCGGCGCTCGCGATCGAGGGCGTGACCGACGTCGTGCAGATCCACAACGGCGTCGCCGTGCTCGCCACGGACACCTGGGCCGCGATCATGGGCAAGCGGGCGCTCGACATCACCTGGGACGAAAGCGCCGCCGAGACCCGGTCGTCCGCCGAAATGCTGGACGACTACCGGGCGATGGCGGACGGCGACGGCGCCATCGCGCGGCAGGAGGGCGACGCCGAAGCGGCGCTCTCGGCCGCCTCCGAGGTCGTCGAGGCGGAGTACACCTTCCCCTACCTGGTCCACGCGCCCATGGAGCCGATGACGGGGGTGATCGAGCTGGGCGAGGGTACGGCCGAGATCTGGTCGGGCAGCCAGATCCAGACGATCGACGCAGGTGTCGCGGCACAGGTGTTGGGGATCGACCCGGCGAACGTCACGATCCACACGACGCTGGCGGGGGGAAGCTTCGGGCGCCGCGGCAACAAGGTGGGCGATTGGACGGCCGAGCTCGCGGCCATCGCGAAGGCGATCGACGGTCGGGCGCCGGTACAGCTCGTGTGGACCCGGGAGGACGACGTCCGGGGCGGCTTCTACCGGCCGCTCACCCTTCACCGGGTACGGGCCGGCGTCGACGCGCGGGGCGAGCCCAGCGGCTGGCGGCACCACGTAGTGACCCAGTCGATCACCATCGGGACCGCGATGGAACCGATGATGGTGAACGACGGCATCGATCACACGTCGATCGAGGGTACGGTCGATTCGCTGTACGACCTGGGCGCCGACGTGACCTTCGAGCTTTCCACCCCGCAGCATCCGGTCACGACGCTCTGGTGGCGGTCGGTAGGGAACACCCACACGGCGTTCGTCATGGAGACGATGATGGACGAGCTGGCCCATGCCGCGGGTCGGGATCCGGTGGAGTTCCGCCTTTCGCGCCTCACCTCACAGCCGCGGGCAGCCGCCTGCCTCGAGCTGGTGGCCGAGCAGGCTGGCTGGGGACAGCCGCTCGAGAGCGCGAGCGGGGGAGCACGGCGCGGACGCGGGGTCGCCTACCACTACAGCTTCAGCACTCATGTCGCCGAAGTCGTGGACGTCACGGTCGACGGATCGGACATCTCCGTCGATCGGGTCGTGGCGGCCGTCGACTGCGGCATCGCCGTCAACCCGGACGTGATCCGGGCCCAGGTCGAGGGCGCCATCGGCTTCGCGGTCTCGGCGGCCCTGCGGAACGAGATCACCCTCGCGGAAGACGGCACCGTCGAGCAGAGCAACTTCCACGACTACGAGCCCACGCGGATGCGGGACATGCCGGCGGTCGAGGTGCACATCGTGCCGTCCGCCGAAACCCCCACCGGCATCGGCGAGCCCGGCGTGCCGCCGCTCGCCCCGGCCATCGCGAACGCCGTGTTCGCGGCGACCGGG
>CAZOEX010000115.1:0-7404 GCA_964578925.1 uncultured Gemmatimonadota bacterium
GGCGGATCTCCTCGACGTCGACCTCGCTGTCCTCGACGACGTCGTGCAGGAAGGAGGCGGCGATCGACACGGTATCGGGATGGATTTCGCCGAGAATCGAGGCGACCGCGATGCAGTGCGTGATGTAGTCTTCGCCGCTCGAACGCTTCTGTCCCGCGTGCTGCTCCTTGCTGTACTGAAAGGCGAGCGCGAGCAACTCGAGGTCGAGACGCTCCTCCTTGCCGTCGACCGCGTCGAGGAAGTCCGACGGCAGGATGGAGCGCGCCCCTTCCGCCGGGGCCTGGTGGGGCTCCGGCGGCGTCTGATCCCGGGTCTGGGCCTGGCTCCGTGCCATTCGATTCACCGTACTTCGCTCGGGGCTGTGGATTCCTCGCTTCAATAGTACACTTTCAGGGTCCGCAAGGCCCATTCCCCCGTTCCCGCAGGAGATATGAACAGCCCGTCCCATGCGACGATTCGACCGATTCGGCCCGCCGACGACGAGCGGATCGCGCACATCATTCGCACGGTCATGACCGAATACGATGCCGTCGGGCCGGGATTCTCGATCATGGACCCCGAGGTCGACGAGATGAGCGCGGCGTATGCGGGTCCGGAAGCGGCCTACTTCGTGGCGACCCTCGACGACGAGGTCGTCGGCGGCGCCGGCGTCGGCCCGCTGGTGGGCGGCCCGCAGGACGTCTGCGAGCTGAAGAAGATGTACCTGCTGGAGGACGCGCGGGGCCACGGTCTCGGGCACCGGTTGCTGGAGCGCTGCCTCGGCGCAGCGCGTACGGCGGGCTACGCGCGGTGCTACCTGGAGACGCTGGGCCACATGACAGACGCCCGTCGCCTCTACGAGCGGAACGGCTTCGAACTGCTCGACGCGCCGATGGGCGACACCGGCCACTCCGGGTGCGACGGCTGGTACATCCGGGAGCTGTGAGCCGCGACGGACTGGCGGCCGAGGCCGGCGACCTCGTCAGCGCGTCCGGGCGGGCCGTCCCGCACGCTCGGCCACCATGAGCCCCCGTTCCATCAGGCTGACGAAGGTCGTGTCTCCCAACACGATGTGATCGCGGACGGGAATCCCGAGCAGGCGGCCGCTCTCGACCATCTGGACGGTGACGTCGAGATCTTCGGGCGACGGATCCGGATCTCCGCTCGGGTGGTTGTGCGCCAGGATGAGGCTGGCGGCGGCGTGCGAGATGGCCGGGGCGAAGACCTCGCGGGGGTGGACCAGCGACGAGTTGAGCAGCCCCAGGGTGATCCGGCGCTCCTGGATCACCCGGTTCTGCGAGTCCAGGTAGAGCACCCAGAACTCCTCCTGCTTCCGATCGCGGAGGAGCGGTCCCAAACGCTGGAAGACGTCCCCCGGACCGCGGATCCGATCGCCGAGGCTCGCGGGCTCGGTCGCCAGGCGGCGACCCAGCTCGAGGGCGGCGGCGATCTTCGCGGCGCCCGCCGGCCCGATGCCGTGAACCTCGCGCAGTTCCGCAGGTTCGGCGGCGCCGAGACGGCGGAGCGAACCGCCGAAACGGATCAGGACGTCCGTGCCGAGCTCGAGGGCCGACCGGCCCGCCGCGCCGGAGCCGATCAGCAGGGCCAACAGCTCGCGGAGGGGCAGCGCCCGGGCCGCCAGCTTCTCGAGGCGCTCCCGGGGCCGGTCGGCGTCGGGCCATTCTCGGATCGTGGGCATGCGGAAACGCTGGTGGTGGGGGTCAACCGGGAATCATCCGCGCGTCGCTCCGGGGGCGGTCATGGTTTCCAAATCCGGCCGGCCTCTCGACATTGCACTCATGCTCCTTCTGGTGACCCCATGACGATCGACCGCGACTTCGCGGTCCGAACGACGCGTGCACTGGTCGGCATCGACTCCAGGAATCCGGCGCTCGAAGCCGGGGCGCCCGGTGAGCGCGAGATCGCGGAGTTCGTGGCGGACCTCGTCGACCGACTCGTCGGGTGGGAGGTCGAGCTGCACGACCTCGGCGACCGCCGCGCGAACGTCGTGGCGGTGCGACACGGACGGGAGGACGGCGCTTCGCTGATGATCAACGCGCACCTGGACACCGTAGGCACCGCGGGGATGACGGACCCCTTTTCCGGCGCCTCTCGCGACGGGCGCATCTACGGCCGCGGCGCCCAGGACACGAAGGGAGGGATCGCCGCGGCCGTGACCGCCGCGCGGGCGCTCGCCGAGGCGGAGACCACGACGCGGGGCGACGTCGTATTCGCTTTCGTGGCCGACGAGGAGCACGAGAGCCTCGGCACGGAGGACCTCCTTCGGCGCATCCGCACGGACGCGGCGATCGTGATCGAGCCGACCGCGCTGGACGCATGCGTGGCGCACCGCGGCTTCGGCGTCTTCGAGCTGCGCACCGCGGGGCGACTCGCACACGGTGGCCGATCCGACCTCGGTATCGACGCGAACCTCCACATGGGACGTGTGCTCGCCGAACTCGACGCCTTACGGGTGCGCTGGGCGGGGCGCCCCGCGCACCCGATGCTCGGAACACCGTCGCTTCATTCCCCGTTGCTTCGGGGCGGTCGACAGCTCTACACCTATGCTGACGAGTGCGTCGCCCACCTCGAGGTCCGAACGGTTCCCGGGCAGTCGGAGAAGGAGGTGACGGCCGAAGTTGACGGCGTGCTGGCCGAGGTGGCCGACCGCGTCGCCGACTTCGAGGGCAACGCCCGCCGGGTGATCTGGCGACCACCGTACGAGATCGATCCCGGACGGCCGATCGTCCGAGACGTCCTCGCCGCCACGCGGGAGGTGCGCGGTGTTCGTCCCCGGCTCATCGGTCACGGCTGGTGGGAGGACTCCGGCCTCCTCGGCGCTGCCGGCATCGACACGGTGATCCTCGGTCCCGCCGGAGAGGGGCTGCACACCGACGAGGAGTGGGTCGACATCGATTCGGTCGTCGCGCTGGCGGAAATCCTCCGGCGGACGGTACTGAGCTATTGCGAACGGGCCGACGGAACCGACGGAGACGAGGAAACGGGCGATGACGACGAGCGAGGTGGCGAATGAGTGACGGGAACGCGGACCGGCACGCCGGAAGCGACCGGACCGAGAACGGGGACGGGAGCGCGGGGAGCCGCGAGGCCGGCCCCGACGGCGTCCCCTACGCGGGGCCCGGGACGCAGGCGGTGTGGGCGGGTGAAGAAGAACTCAGCTGGCTGGGGGCGACCCAGGTGCCCGTCGTGCACAGCGTCACCTTCGGGTACGACGACCTCGACGAATGGATGGCGGTCGGCACGGGGCGGGCTTCGGGCCACATCTACAGCCGCAACACCAACCCGACGGTCCGGGTCTTCGAGGAGAAGGTGCGGATCCTGGAAGGGGCCGCGGCTGCGACGAGCTTCGCCACCGGCATGGCCGCGATCAGCAACACGCTGTTCGCCCTCCTGCGACCCGGATCCCGGGTCGTCAGCATCCGCGACAGTTACGGCGGCACGAGCCGGCTCTTCCTGGAGTTCCTCCCGCGGTACGGCATCGACGTGACCCTGTGCGACACCGACGATCCGGGCGCCATCGAAACCGCCGCCCGTGACGGATGCGAGCTCCTCTACCTGGAGAGTCCGACGAACCCGACGCTCAAGGTGCTCGACCTGCGCCGCCTCACGGACGCGGGGCACGCCGGGGGTGCCGTCGTCGTGGTCGACAACACCTTCGCCTCGCCCGTCAATCAGCGGCCGATCGGCCTGGGCGCAGACCTCGTGATACACAGCGCGACCAAGTTTCTCGGTGGTCACTCCGACGCGATGGGTGGTGTCGTCTGCGGGAGCGAGGCGCTCGTGCGAACGATCTTCGAGTACCGGGAGATCAACGGAGCGAGCCTCGCCGCGCCCGGCGCGCACCTGCTGATCCGCGGCCTCAAGACCCTGGAGCTTCGCGTGCGTCGGCAGAACGAGAACGCGCTCGGTCTCGCCCGCTTCCTGCGCGACCATCCGGCCGTCGAGCGCGTCTTCTACCCGGGGCTCGACGGCGATCCCGGCTACGCGATCGCGTCGCGCCAGATGAGCGGCTTCGGCGGCGTGCTGAGCTTCAGCCTCGCCGGCGATCTCGACGCGGTCCGGCAGTTTCTCGGAGAGCTGCGCTACGCCCACCGCGCCGCGAGCCTCGGCTCCGTCGGGACGCTCATCGGCCCGCCCGCCGTCACCAGCCACGTCGAGCTCTCGCCGGAGGATCGCGCCCGTCTCGGGATTCCGGAGACGCTGCTCCGCTGCTCGGTCGGCATCGAGAACCTGGAGGATCTCCTGCGCGATTTCGAGAACGCCCTGCAGGCGGCGTCGGCGTGATCGCGAGCCAGAGCCATCGTCTGTTGGCGATCCGGAAAATCCGATAGACTCACAGGTTCGCGATCCAGGAAATCCGCCCGTCGTCCGGAGAGTGTCCATGTCGTTCCCCGTTCTCGCTTCCAGCCGCTTCGCGTGGCCGCCCGCGGAGGCCGCGCGCCACGACCTCGGGGCCCTGGCCCTGCTCCTCGGCCTCCTCGCCTCCAGTGCGCTCCCCGCGGCCGCCCAGGAAGCGCAGGAGATCGATCCGGAGGCCCGTCTCATCGAGATGGGCCTCGAGTTGCCCGAGTCGTACGAACCATTCGCCAACTACGTGCGGGCCGTGCGAACGGGCAACCTGGTCGTCCTCGGGGGGCATTCCGAGTGCGGTGACGACCGGACGCTCGGCAAGGTCGGCGCGGAGCGAACACTCGAGGAGGGCTACGCTGCCGCCCGGGGCACGGCGCTCTGCCTGCTGGCCTCGCTGAAACGGGAGATCGGCGATCTCTCGAAAGTGGTCCGGATCGTTCGGGTCGCCGGGATGGTCAACGCGACGGAGTCGTTCACCGGGCATTCACAGGTGATCGACGGCGCATCGGATCTCCTCGTCGACGTCTTCGGCGAGCGGGGGCGCCACGCCCGCGTCGCCGTGGGAATGGCGTCACTCCCGATCGGGCTGACCGTGGAGATCGAGATGCTCGCGGAAGTCGAGCCGGAGGAGCGTCGATGACCGGACGGGAGGAGGCCGAGATGGACGGGACGGAGATCGAATCCATCGCGATCCTGGGCGGGGGTAACCTGGGCCGGGCGCTGGCGCGCGGTTGGGTGGAGGCCGGCACCTTCCGGCCGCAGGACGTCCACGTCACGCGGCGTCACGAGGATCGGCTCGCGGATCTCGCGGCCGACGGCTTCGAGACCGGATCGGACAACGTGGCCGCCGTCCGTGGCGCCGGGTGCGTCGTCATCGCCGTGCAGCCCGGGCAGCTTCCACCGCTCCTGGACGAGATCGCCCCGACGGTGGCGGAAGCCCGCAAGCCCACGATCTCCGTCGTCACGGGAGTTCCGTTGGCCGGTCTACGCGAGGCGCTCGGGACGGAGGTGCCGCTGGTCCGGGCCATGCCGAACACCGCGGTCGAGACCCTGAGTTCGATGACCTGTCTGGCCGGCGACCGACACGACGACGGCCTCGTCGTCGCGCGTCGTCTGTTCGACGCGCTCGGCCGCACGATGGTGATCGACGAAGAGATGATGCTGCCCGCGACCGCGCTGTGCGCCTGCGGCATCGCCTTCTTCCTGCGAACGATCCGGGCGGCCGCCCAGGGCGGGACGGAGATCGGCTTCCACGCCGAGGAAGCGCTCACCCTGGCGGCCCAGACGGCGCGGGGCGCGGCCGAGCTCGTGCTGCGCGGGGACAGCCACCCGGAGCGCGAGATCGACCGCGTCGCCACGCCCCGCGGATGCACGATCGCGGGTCTCAACGAGCTGGAGCATCACGGGTTCAGCTCCGCCATGATCCGCGGGATCCTCACGTCCAACCGGCGGGCCGCGGACCTCGGATGACGCCGGGAGACCCCATGCGGATCAGCGGCTTCTCGTTCGCGCGGAACGCCGTCAAGCTCTACTACCCGATTCAGCAGGCGGTGGCCAGCATCCTCCCGCTGGTCGACGAGTTCGTCGTCGCGGTCGGGAAGGGAGACCCCGACGACCGCACGCGCGAGGTCCTCGAGGCGCTGGACTCACCGAAGCTCCGGATCATCGACACGGTCTGGGATCTCGACGCCTATCCGCGGGGCATGGAGAACGCCCACCAGACGGACCTGGCCAAGGCGGCGTGCAGCGGCGACTGGCTTTTCTACCTGCAGGCGGACGAAGTCGTGCACGAGAAGTATCTGCCGCGGATCGAACGCCGTTGTCGCGAGCTGTTGCACGACGAGGAGGTCGAGGGCCTTCTCTTCGGCTATGAACACTTCTGGGGAGACTACGAGCACGTTCATCGCTCGCACGGCTGGTACCGGAACGAGATCCGGATCATCCGGAATCGCCCCGACATCCACTCCTGGGAGTCCGCGCAGTCCTTCCGGGTCATTCCGGACTTCGACGGCGTGAACTATCGGCAGCGGGAAGGCACGCGGAAGCTGCGCGTCGCGCATTCGGGCGCAAAGATCTACCACTACGGCTGGGTGCGGCCGCCTCGCCTGATGGAGACGAAGACGCGGGCCCTCGAAACCATCCACGGGGGCGAGTCGAAAGCCGCGGAGGAGGAGGCGCGACGCCCGAGGCCCTTCGACTACGGGGACATGAGCCGCATCCCGCGCTTCGAGGGAACGCATCCGGCCGTGATGCAGGACCTGATCGATGCGTTCGACTGGGGGGACCATCTCCGCTACGGCGGCGGCCCGCCGGACGACCGTGCCCTCTTCAAGCACGAGCGAATCCGCTATCAGATTCTCTCGTGGATCGAGAACCGGCTTCCGGGCACGCCCGAGATCGGTGGCTTCCACAACTACGAGCTCCTGGACCGGTAGCGTCCGAGCGCGCCGCTGTTGGCCGCCACCGGCCATCGATACAATCACGGGAGAGAGCCTCGAAGCGGTATGGACCGATTCAGGGCCGCTTCACGGAGATTCCCCCACTCGGGAGGGACGACATGTCGCTACCCAGGGACCGCTGTTCCCGGAGCCGATCGACCGGCCGGCTGCTCGTTCTCGCCGCCGCGGCCCTGGTTTCGGCCTGTGCGTCCGTCACGCCGATCGGAGAGCTGCTCGACGACCCCGGTGAGTACGACGGCGAAACCGTACAGGTGGAGGGTGAGGTCTCGAGCGCCGTCGGCGGCGCGATCGGGAACGTGGGTCTCGGTGGCTACCAGGTCACCGACGACACCGGCACCCTCACGATCGTGAACGAATCCGGCGGGCCACCGCGTGACGGGGCGTCCGTCCGGGTCAAAGGGGTCTTCGAGGCCCTGTTCACCGTCGGCTCCACCAGCCTCGCCGTCCTGCGGGAAGAGAGCCGATCACGACCTTGATGCCCCGAGGAGGTCCCGACATGCAGGATGCGGATGCAGAAGCCGCCTCGCCGCGGATCGCGCGGCTCTCGTGGGGCCGGCTGGAGCTCGAGGACGGCCGGTCGTTCAAGGACGCGAAG
>CAZOEX010000116.1:0-7362 GCA_964578925.1 uncultured Gemmatimonadota bacterium
TTCGACACGGTCGACGCGCCGCCCGACCGGAGCTGGTTCCTCGACGAGCGGCGGAACCGCGACTTTCCGCGCATGCTGAACGTGGCGCTCTCGCGGAGCCGCGATCTACTCGTCGTCGTGGGGACGATCGACGGCCTGCGACGTACGCTTCCGGAGGAGGCGCTGCTGAACCGGGTCGTCGAACGCGTCTGCCGCGACGGGGTCGTCCTGGACGCGAGCCGGCCCGGAGCGTTCGCACAGCTCTTCACCGGGATCCCGGCGGGAAGCTGAGGCTAGAGGCCTCTAGGGCGCGCCCGGAAGAGGCCGGCGCCCCGCCCGTCCGACCCGGATCCGTGCGTCGACGATCGTGGCGCCGGTCTCGTGCACGAGGATGGGATTGAGATCGAGTTCGCGGACCTGGGGAAGGTCGTCCACGAGGGCGGCCGTACGGAGGACGATGTCGATCAGCGCCTCCTCGTCGCGCGCCGGGCTGCCGCGATAGCCGGAGAGCAGCTCACGGGTACGTAGCCCCTCGATCATCTCGGTCGCATCGTGGCGGTTGAGCGGGGTGAGCCGGACGGAGACGTCCTTGATCAGCTCCACGAGCACCCCCCCCGCGCCGCATGCCACGACGGGCCCGAACTGCCGGTCGTGCACGACGCCGACGATCATCTCGACGCCCTCGTCGGCCATCCGCTGCACGAGGTATCCGGTCGCCTCGTGGTCTGCCGCGGCCAGGCGCTCGCCCATCGCCTCGGCCAGCCGCCGCACGTCGGACGGATCGACGTCGAGCCGGACGGCGCCGGCGTCGGTCTTGTGCACGAGCCCGGGTGCGATCGCCTTGAGCGCCACCGGCTCGTCGAAGGCGGCCGCGGCGCGTTCGGCGGCCGCCGGCGAATCGACCACCTGCTGCTCGAGCACGGGAAGTCCGTAGCAGTCCAGCAGCGACGCCACCTCGTCCGGTCCGAGCCAGTCGGCGTGGCGCCCGAGGGCGTCGGCCACGATCCCCGCCGCTTCCTCGCGACGGGCATCGGGGAACGCCGGCGCCGGCTCCTGCGGTCGTCGTTGCCACTCGCCGTATCGCGCGGCCCGCCCGAGCGCGATGGCCGCGTCCTCGGGGAAGGTGTACGAGGGGATGCGGAGGTCGCCGGATCGGAGTTCGTCGGGGACGCCTCGCGCCTGCATGAATACGCTCAGCACCGTTTTTCCACCCTCGAGGGAGCGGACGCCGTCGACCACCGCGCGGGCCGCGTCCTCGGGTCGCGTCACCAGGGGCGGGATGAAGATCACGATCAGCGCATCGACGTTCGGGTCGTTGCCGACGATGCGGATCGCCTCGCGGTACTGCGCCGCCGACGCCGAGGCGATCATGTCGACCGGATTCGCGACACTCGCCTCGTCGGACAGCAGGTCCCGCAGGGCGGACTGTGTCGCTTCGGTCAGCACCGGCACCTCGAGTCCTTCGGCGGCGCAGGCGTCCGCGCAGAGAATCCCCGGTCCGCCGGAGTTGGTCAGGATCGCGACACGGCGTCCGGCGGGCGGCGGCTGATTGGCCAGGAGGGCGGCCACGTCGAACATCTGCTCGAGGGTATCCGTGCGAATCACGCCGGTCTGGCGGAAGAGCGCGTCCACGGTCACGTCCGAGGCCGCCAGGAGAGCGCCCGTGTGCGAGCCGCTTGCCCGCTGCCCGGCCGGCGAGCGGCCGCTCTTGACGGCCACGATCGGCTTTTCCCGGGCGACGCGTCGCGCGATTCCGGAGAACTTGCGGGGATTGCCGAACGACTCCAGGTAGAGGAGCACGATCTCCGTCTCCGGGTCCTCGGCCCAATATCGAATGAAATCGTTGCCGGAAAGGTCGGCCTTGTTGCCCACCGAGACGAAGCTCGACAGTCCCAGGCCGAGCACGTCCGCGTAGTCCATGACGGCCAGGCCGAGCGCTCCGCTCTGCGACATGAACGCCACGTGTCCCGGCGCCGGCGGGACGGGCGCGAAGGTGGCGTTGAGCCGTACCCCGGTGCTCGTGTTGAAGACGCCCATGCAGTTCGGTCCGATCAGCCGCATGCCGGAAGCCCGGCAGATATCCATGAGCTCTTCCTGCCGCTTCCTGCCCGTCTCGCCGACCTCGGCGAATCCGGCGCTGATCACGACGAGGGCCCGCACTCCCTTTCGGCCGCAGGCTTCCGCGACCTGCAGCACCGCGGCGGCGGGTACGACGATCACCGCGAGCTCCACCTCTCCCGGTACGCTTTCGATGTCGGGATACGCCCGGACGCTCTGCACGACGTCCGCGTTCGGGTTGATCGGATAGACCGGCCCGTGAAAGCCGAACTCCAGCAGGTTGCGGAAGACCTCGCCCGCGATCGTCCCGCGCTGCCGGGAAGCCCCGATCACCGCCACCGACTCGGGCCTGAGACAGGCGGCGGCGGCGCTCACCGCCGCGGTCCAGTCCCGGCGCTCGAAGGCTTCGCGCGCCTCGTCGGTCATTTCCGTCGGGAAGGCGACGGTCACCTCGTCGGGCTCCACGTCGATCTTCACCGCGAAGCCCGATTCTCGGAAGACGCCCAGCATCTGGTGGTTGCGTGGCTGGACGCTCGCCTCGAACACCTGGACGCCGCGCTCCGACGCGAGCCGCGCGAGCTGGCCCAGCAGGGAGCTGCCGAGCCCGCGGCCCTGCCAGCGATCCGCGACGAGGAAGGCGACCTCGGCGCGATCGTTCCCCGTGCCCGTGTACCCGGCGTGCCCGATGATCCGGCCGTCGTCCCCCGTCGTGGCCACGAGGGCCAGAGAGCGCGGACCACGCTCGTTCCAGCGACACAGCTCCCCGGCGCGCCGCCGAAGCATCTCGTCGGAGAGCGCTCCTCCGAACCGCAGCGTCTTCGTCTCGGCGGACAGCCCCCGAAGGAGGTCGAGCATGCCGCCCTCGTCCGAGTCCACGACCGGGCGCACTCTGAGCGTCGACCCGTCCTTGAGGACCACGTCGGATCGGGCCTCCTCCGTCCAACCTTCCGAACGGGAATTCCGGCTGTCCCTGCTCATCGCCTCGTCGTCTCCTCGCAATCCGGGTCGAGATCATCGGACGTTCCATCGACGCCTCGAGCAGAACGTACGCGCCGTGTGGCCGGTGTGGCAGGGGCCGATCGGTCGGCGAGACGACGGGAGCGTCATAATTTCGCGACATGGATTGCCGGCAAAGCAAGCCGGGCGGGAGGATCGTAATTGACTTTTTCAAAAAACTGGGATCGAAGCACGATTCCGCTTGCATCTGAAAACAAATGTTTTATACTTGGTAGCGTGCAACGGAGGAGGCACCGGCGAAACCGGATCGCCGCCGTTCCGAAGGCGCGACGACAGACAGGCCCGGTGGGAGCTGGAAGTTCTCCTTGAGAGGGCAGAAGGCTTCAACAAGCTGACCGGGCCGAACGATGCGAAAGCACGGCCTGTCGAGTACTGGAAGGGGAGCGCAACCGACCAGGAAGACGCGTACGGTACGGACCCAGAATCCTCCCTCAAGCCCCCGGCGCTCTTCGAGTGGCCGGGGGCTGAGTATTTCCGGGTATCCTCTCTTCCCGCCGGCCATCCCACCAGAATCATTTTTCTAAAAAACACTGTGGAAATCTATGTGGATAGTCAGTGGAAAAAAGTTGGAAATCGTTCGTCGCCAGCCGTCTGAGGAGGAGGACCGACCTGGTGTCGGCGGTCGAATCGACGTGGATTGAGAGGGGAGGGAAGGGATGATCGATCGGATTGCGGTGGAGACGTCGGGTCCGGGCCTGGTGGAGATCACGGAGCGGATCGGGGCGATCGTTCGGGACGGCGGGAGGACGGAAGGGCTGTGCACCGTGATGATCCAGCACACGTCCGCGAGCTTGACGATCCAGGAGAACGCCGATCCGTCGGCCCGGCGCGATCTCGCGGGCTGGTTGTCGCGTCTCGTGCGAGAGGATGATCCTCACTTCACCCATACCGCGGAGGGTCCGGACGACATGCCGTCGCACATCAAGGCGGCGCTCACCTCGACCACGCTGGGGATCCCGATCGTGGACGGCGAGCTGGCTCTCGGCAGGTGGCAGGGGATCTTCCTGTGGGAGCATCGTCGCCGCGGATCGACGCGCCGCTGCGTCGTGCACGTGGGAGATTGAGGCTCGCGATCGAGGCTCGCGGCCGAAGCAGGGAACCGTGCCATCGCGGGCCCTCCGCGCGCCCGCTTTCGCGAGGCGGTAGCGGCCGACAGGTTGGACGAGGTGCCGACGGAGGTGCCGGCACGCAGCCGCGATGCAGAAGTTTCGCAAGGGACCACGGGGAACGACGATGAGGACGACGAAGACGGGGACGGGCTCGACGAATCGCACCGTGACGGCGCTGGTCGCGGCGCTTCTGGCCTTCGGCGCGAACGGCGCTCCGCTCGGAGTGCAGGCGCAGGAGCGGCCGGCCGCCGCCGGAGTGGAGGTGTTCACGATCGCCGACAGCCTCGTCGGCGCCGTGGGCGGCGTGGCCGTCGATCGGCTCGGCGTCATCTACGTCGCGGATTTCGGCGAGACGGTCTACAAGGTCCAGCCGGACGGCCGCGTCTCCGTCCTGGCGACGGGTCTGTACGGCACATCGGGAAATGCCGTCGGGTCCCACGGAGAACTCTACCAGGCCAACTTCTCCGGCGACTACGTCTCACGGATCGAGCGCGACGGCAGCCACTCCATTTTCGCCGACGGGCTCGAGGGCCCGGTGGGCGTGGCGGTCGGACCGGAGGGCGAGCTCTACGTGAACAACTGCCGCGGCAACTCCGTCAGCCGGATCTCTCCGGAGGGAGAAGTACGCGAGCTGGCGACGGGCGAGCTCTTCAACTGTCCGAACGGCATCGTACGGCACCCCGAAGGTGACCTCTACGTCGTCAATTTCAGCGATGGACGGATGCTGCGCGTGACCCCCGAGGGCGAGGTGTCGGAGTTCGCGCAAATCCCCGGCGGAGGCAACGGTCACGTCGTTTTCGTGCGCGGAAGCTTCTACGTGACCGCGTTCCAGACGCACCGTATCTACGCGGTGACCCCCGACGGGGAGGTTTCGCTCCTGGCCGGGACGGGGACCCGCGGCGAAATGGACGGCCCCGCCGCCGAGGCGCAGTTCTCGTGGCCGAACGGCATCGCCGCCCCGCCCACGGGGGACCGCTTCTACGTCAACGACTACCTGAACCGCACGCCCCCGACGGCGACTCACCGGCCGGTCCCTCGCTCGAGCCTCCGCATGGTCAAGCTGGCGTCCATCTCTCGGCGGATGCTCGCGGCGCTGCGATCCTCCGGGATCGAGGCGATGGAGGAAGCGTACCGGGAGTTCAAGGAGGCCCCGGCGACGTCCGGCGTCTTCACCGAGGCCGAGGTCAACGCCCTGGGCTACCAGCTGATGAACTCCGGGAGGCTCGAGGCGGCCACGCGCGTGTTCGAGCTCAACGTCGAGTCCTACCCGAACTCCTGGAACGTCTACGACAGCCTCGCCGAGGCGCACATGAACGCCGGCAACGACGAGCGAGCGATCGAGCTGTACGAGCGGTCGCTGGAGATCAACCCGGGGAACACGAACGCGACGCAAATGATCGAGAGAATCCGGTCGGGCGAGTGAAGACGACGGTCGGATGAGGGGAGCGGCATGAAGGTCGTACTGCAACGGGTCGATCGAGCCGAGGTGCGTATCGACGGCGACCTCACGGGACGGATCGGTCGCGGGATTCTCGTACTCGCCGGGTTCGGCCCGGAGGACGCCGAGGACGACCTGCGCTGGATGGCCGACAAGATTCGCGGGCTGCGCATCTTCCCGGACGAGGACGGGCGGATGAACCTCGACCTGTCGGAGGCGGGCGGCTCGCTGCTCGTCGTGTCGCAGTTCACCCTGTACGGCGACGCGTCGAAGGGGCGTCGGCCCTCGTTCGTCGGCGCCGCCGCTCCCGATCGGGCCCGCGAGCTCTACGAGCGCTTCCTGGAGCTGTGCGCCGCGGGCGGCACGCGGGTGGAGTCCGGCGAGTTCGGCGCCATGATGGACGTCGAGCTCGTGAACGCCGGTCCGGTCACGCTCGTCATCGAGCGTTGAAGCACGGTCCGGCGTGGCGTGTCGCCGCGCTCCGGATCGTCTGGCGGCCGATCCCCGACTCCCGGTATCCTGAGGGGGGTCTTCCGAGAAGGGCCGGAAGCAGAGATCGCGAGGTCAGCAATCCGCTCATCGCCCGGAGTCGCCACGGTTCACAGATGATCCCCCTCGTTCTGGCATCCGGCTCGCCGCGTCGCCGCACGGTACTCGCGACACTGGGCCTCGATTTCGATGTTCGGCCGCCCGACCTGGCCGAGGAGCTGCGGGTCGGAGAATCCGCCGCAGAGGCCGCCCGGCGACTCGCCGAGGAGAAGGCCTGGGCGGTCGAGGCCGCTACGGAGGAGCTGGTGCTGGCGGCCGACACCATCGTGGCGCTGGAGGGCAGGCTGCTCGGAAAACCTGCACACGCCGAGGAGGCGGCCGAGATGCTCGCCGAACTGGCCGGCCGACGCCACACCGTCGTGACCGGGGTCGCGCTGCGGCGTGCCGGCGACCGGTGGTCGACCGTCGCCCGAACGGACGTGATCTTCCGGCCGCTCCAGGGGGCGGAGATCGATTCCTACGTGGCGACCGGCGAACCGCTCGACAAGGCAGGTGCATACGGCATCCAGGGCTACGGCGCCGCCCTCGTGGAGCGAATCGAGGGCGACTTCTACAACGTGATGGGACTGCCGATTCCCGCGCTTCTGGAGCTTCTGGGCATGGCCGGATGCCGCTACGAGTACGGCGCGATCGTGCCCGCTGACGGGTCGGTCTCGGCGCGGGACGCCGCCCTCGGCTCGGATCCCGCGGCTGCGCGGGCCGGTGGGGCGAGGGGCGCGTCGTGAGCGGCCGCGCCGTTCTGGCGATCGACCAGGGCACTACCGGATCTCGCGCCTTGATCTTCGGGTCCGACGGTGTCCTCGTCGCCTCCGCCTACGAGGAGTTCCCGCAGCACTTTCCACAGCCCGGCCGGGTCGAGCACGACGCGACCGACATCTGGCGGTCCGTCCTCTCGACCATCGAGGCGGCCTTGGAGCGCGCGGAGCTGGGACCCGACGACCTGGGCGCCGTAGGGATCACGAACCAGCGCGAAACGACGGTGCTCTGGGAGCGCGAGTCCCTCGCCCCGGTCGCGCCCGCGATCGTCTGGCAGGACCGACGGACGGCCTCTCGTTGCGAAGAGCTGCGCGGGACCCCCGCGGCCCTGCGGATCCGTCGTGCCACCGGTCTCGTCGTCGACCCCTACTTCTCGGCCACCAAGATCGAGTGGCTCCTCGAGAACGATCCGGTGCTGGCGCGCAGGGCGGAGGCCGGCGAGCTGGCGTTCGGGAC
>CAZOEX010000117.1:0-7326 GCA_964578925.1 uncultured Gemmatimonadota bacterium
GTTATGTTTAATGCAACTTCTTTTTCATACTCCACATATAAACAGGGAGTAACTTTCAAAGATTCAAACGGGGACGCTTTGCTTAAGTCGGAAATTGATTCGGATGGTTCCCTATCTATTCGGGATTCGAGCGGGACGTTTCAAGATACGGGCTATGACCTGTCTGCTGACAAAATCTACATTTTCCGCATTTCAAACGTAGACTATTCGGCTCAGGAATTAGACTTTGAATTACACGACAAAAGCGGGGGCGTTCTATACTCTACGGAGAATTGGGGCTTTTCACAGGGGACCGGGGTTGACCTAGCTTCAATTAGGGTTTATACGGACCAATCGACTGTCAGATACGATAATCTAAAAATAAATGGAGCAGACCCTTCAGGGTACAAAGTAAGCGGGACCGTCACGGATTCGGACGGTAATGTTCTGGAAAATGTTTCCGTATCTGACGGGAACGGAAACTCCACGACGACCAACAGCACAGGCCAGTACGAGCTGAGCCTCGCGAACGGGACGTATGATCTGACGGCGAGTAAAAACGGATACATTTCCTCAACTCAGTCCGTAACTGTCGACGGCGGGCCTGAAACACAGGACTTCACGATTGTAGAGGGCACCGCGCCGTACGTCCAAGCCACCGAACCCCGGAGCAACACGTACGTCAGAGACACCGATCGGACCATTCAACTTAACACCACCTTTGACGACAGCGAGGGCGACGACATTAACGCCACGCTGTACGTCAATCGCCTCGACGAGAAGGGCTGGGTAAAAGTCCAGTCGTGGACGAATCTCGCACCCGGAACGGAAGTCAATCCAACGTTGAACGTGAGTGGCGGCGAGAATCGCTACAAATACCAGTTGAGTGATTCCGTCGCCTCGAAGAACACGACATCGTTCACGTTCCGCGTCGGCGGCACCATCACCGTGTTTAACGGCTCGGACTACTCGCTGCTGAATGATCGAACGGTCACGGTTGATCTCTCCTCGCGCACGAGTGGCTATACAGATACGCGGACGACGAGCGACGGCACGCTCAATCTCACGGACGTGCCGGACGAACCGCTCCGCGCGAACGTCACGGCGACGGACTTCAGCGCGACGAGCCTGAGCATCGACGACGTGACGGAGCCGTACGCGCCCGTCCTCTACCCCGCGAGTGGAAGCAGCATTCCGGGGGCGAGTAAGACGTACGAGCAGTGTTTCTCGCTGACGGACTACACCGGGGACTTTCCCTCAGAGACCACGACGTTGATCGTCAAGACGCGGGTCGACGGGTCGTTCCAGCACGTCGCGTCGGAACGCTTCGGCGCGGCGAACAAGGCCTGCATCAGTCTGCAAGATGGGGAGACGTACCAGCTGGTCGTCGACAACAACGACGGGAACATTCGTGACATCGGGTCGTACGACGCGGATTCCGGCGACTCGGGAACCACCATCGAGTTAGTCATCCGGTCGACGGAGGGCACGGCGACGGCGACGCCGGTCGAACTCGAGAACAAGAGCGGGGCGTATCGCTGGGACGCGGTTCTCAACGACCAGGACGAAATCAAGTTCTCGTGGACCGGGACGAACTACACGGCCGACGACTTCCGCGTCACGATCTACGAGTACGGCAACGAAAGCAACGAGATTCGGAACACCACGTACGGAACGGTCGACAGCGTTCGACTTACACAGCCACTCGTCGATAATCAACCAAACATGACGTGGGTGGTTAAATGGTCCGCGACCGGGCCAGACGGCGAGAGTATCGGTGGGGAGCGCGTCGTGGGGTCGTCGCAGAAGCCCGCAGGGATTCCCCTTGATAGCGACTGGAAACACGCGATTTCGCTGCTACTCCTGGGCGTCATCGCCGGGGCGTTCAGTAAGGCGAACGCGACCGCGGGCGGCGTCGCCATGGCCGTCGTCGCCGCGATGCTCTGGTTCATCGGGTTCCTGCCCGCCGCGGTCGGTGGTGGCGCAATCGCCCTGGCGTTCGGGTTCGTCGCCATCATGATCGTGGTCAAACGCAAGGGAGGTGACGTCTGATGGGTCGCGCCAGCTCGCAGATAGTTATCTTTCTGCTCTGCTTGAACGCCGTGGCCGGCCTGGTGACAGCGTCGGGTATCGGCGCGGACCTCGACATCGATCCGTCACTCGGCGCGGATGACAAGGTCGAGCAGACAAACCAAGAGGCGAACGACTTCGATCCGTCGAGTGGCCTCGGGTCCACGCTGTTCGCGTTGTTCGTCGACATCGGTGACTTGTTCGGGTCGATATTCACGCTGGTGTTCTACGGCCCCGTGATGCTATCGAACATCGGCATCCCGATCTGGCTGACGACGTTCCCGTTCGCCCCCGCGGCGTTCATCGTGGCGAAAGACATCGCATACGCGCTTACAGGGAGGGATTTCTGATGGCGTGCACAGAGTGGAACGGGCAGTGGGGCGAGGCACTGACGAGCGGGCACTTCTTCGACGCGATTCTGTGCCCGTATCAGACACAGGTCGGCGGGCTCGTGTTCGGGTTGTTCATCTACGGTGTCGTCATGACGGCGCTGTACATCCGGACGGACAGCGTGATCGCGCCGCTTGTCGGGACGATGGTCGTCGGCGTGCTCATCATCCCGCAGCTCCCGGCGGGCGGCCTCCAGATCATCGCCGCGGTGCTTATCTTGGCGCTGGCTGCCGGGGGCTACTTCGTGGCGACGCAGGTCCAGAACGCCACATGATGGGCTGGCTCGCACTCCTTGGTGGCGGGCTCGCCGCCGGGGCTATCGGCCACGAGGCGACGCACATGGCGGCCGCGAAGGCGCTCGGCGGGGACGCGCGACTCCACACGCATCGGCGTGGCGAGCACTGGCTCACGACGACACTCATGGTCTCGTATACCGTCCCGGACCGCTGGGAGAAGTATGGCCCGGCACTCGTCGGGATGGCACCGTTGCTTGTGGGCCTCGCAGTCGGCGCGTGCGCGTGGTTCACCGTTGACTGGTCGTTGGGTCCCGCCGCCATCGTCGCGGGCGCGACGTGGGCGACGTACACGCTCACGGGTGGCGTGGAGGACTTGCTGGGATGACGTGGCACGTGGTTGCCGAGTGGACTGGCGCGAGCATCGGCCTGATCGCCACCGCCATCGCGATCCGCGGCAACGGCTACATGCTCCCCATCATGCTCGCGGGCGCGATTTGCTTCGCGCTCGCCCTCGCCGATACCGACGCACTCCTTGAGACATGAAAGACAGCATCCTTCGAAAACTGTACGCCATCGGTGACCCGAATTACGCGTACGCAATCGCTGTACTGCTCGTGGTCGTCGCCTCGTATACGGTCGGCATGCACGGCGGGATGGAGACGATGCGCAACGAGTCCATCACGGTAAGTGAGATCAACCAGGAGTTCGAGGAACTGCCCGAGGAGATGACGGAGAACACGAGTGACGAATCCATGCCGGTCGGGGACGGCGTCGCCGAACAAAACATGGACACGATGCTGTTCTGGATCATGCCGTCGATCAGGCTGGGACTCGACCACGCGTTGGCGTTCGAGTCCGTCGAGCGTGCGCGGCGCTGGTTATCGTTGGTCCAGGCCGCGACAACCATTCTCGTCGGTACGTACGTCGTGGGCGTGGTGGTCCGGTTCCGCTACGACGCTTAGGCATCCGGGTCGGCGATGTCGGCCGCGGTGACCGTCCCGTTGACGAACGCGCTCCCCAGCTCGCTGAGTTCATACAGGCCCCGACCGTCGTCATAGTACGCCAGCAAGTCGGCGCGCTCGAGAACCCGCATCCGTTGCCGTATCGTAGAGAGGCTGTACGTGGTGTTCGCTTCGACCATCGCTGGGCTCGCTACCAAGGGATCGTTGCGCTCGTTAAAGAGGAACTCGAGGATAGCGAGATCACATCGCCGCATCCAGTCCGGTGGGTCGGGGCGCACGAGTCTGCCATAGGTCCGCCGAGTGTCCGTATAAGTATTGGTGGTATGCGACGGCGAGGGTACGGTTTCCATTACTGACTGTATTGTTTACCACACCAAATATGAATTGTGGCCATTCAGGCGCTGGCGTAGGGTATGGGGTTCCTGAATTTGTTCCCATGTAAACAGCGTGTTAGTTGCAATAAGTTGCATATTATTGCTAGCTCGATTCGGCCAGGTGATAGTACTTGTAAACCCGGAAATGAGGAGGGCTGGGGGACACCTTTATTATCAGCCGACCAATGATATTCATCCAGCGCCCACGCGCGTCGAAGCAAACTACGGGGGCCTGGTCCTGCAAGACAGACCCCCCGTAGTTGCCCGCGCCTGCGCAGAGCACAGGCATGAGTACACTGGAAGGTATCGGACAAAAAGGGTTGGCATACAAGCGGGCCGATTATCTACGATTGAAAGAGTTCTCAGCCCTGCAGGTATTCACGGCCAGTCTGGCTAATTTGGTAGTAGTCCCCGTTGAACCGCTTCTCGACGAGGCCCTCATCCAGCATTTCGTGAAGCAGCCGCTTTACCGTTCGCTCCGAAAATGTTGCCCCTCGATCGTGCATGTTGTAATACACAGCTCGTGGCTTCATGGCGAGGTCTACGTCCGAGAGAAATCGGAGGATTGCAATCCTCCGATCTTCCTTGGTCATATCGTCATTTTGGCCGGCCATGGGTTAAAGTGTACCCGGAAGGGCTTAATTGTCCCGGCAACGTGCCGATTGTCTAGAATCAGAGTTAACAGGAACGGAGACGTGCCAAAGTTTAAGTGGTATCGCAGTAATAAGACGAACATGCCTCTACGGACCCGGTTTCGGCGCGCCAGCGAAAAGGTGCGCCGAGCGTGTTGGAGACACGCCCGACGGGTTCGCTGGGGCTCTCTGAACCATGTTGGACAACAATCCACAGCACAATAAGACCGCCGGACCGTTCCGAACCGTTTTAGTGCGGTTTCTAGATATTACCGACCACATAAGGAAGGGATACCCGGAGGACGTTCGATGACTTCGCGCGTCCGCGAGGTCGCTACCGACCTGACGAAATTCCAGCTTCGGGCGCTCGCGGTTATCGCCGACAACCCCGGGCTGAAAGGCCTCGACGCCAAGGGCCAACTCGAACAGTACTACCACAGCGAGGTCCGGCACGGCCGGCTTTACCCGAACCTCGACGATCTGGTTGACGCCGGGCTGGTCGAGAAGCGACACCCCGACCGCCGGACCAACGCCTACTACGTCAGCAGGTTCGGCGAGCGCGTCCTCGCGTTCGAAGCCGGATGGCTGGCAGCACGCGACGGTGCCACGGCCGACACGCCAGCAGTCGGAGGGGAGCAGGCATGACGCCCCTTTCAACGCAGGACGTACTGGACGCGATCAAAGCAGAGCGCCGACGCCGGGCAATCCGGACGCTCGCATCGGGAGGCACTCTGACGCTTCGCGAACTCTCGGAACGCGTTGCCGAAGCCCAATACGGCGCGGGGTACGAGAGAAAAGAGCGCAAACGCGTCTACATCACGCTTTACCAGTGCCATCTCCCGGCGATGGAAGAGCAGGGACTCATCGAGTGGGATGGGTCGAGCAACGACGAAATCACCGCAACGAGGCGAGTCGACTCGGTGCTCGATGTGCTCAACGCCATCGAGAACGCGCGGCGAGAGACGAACTCGACAAGTGCAATCGGCCGCGTGATTTCAGCGGTCACAGGAACGGAAGGTGATGGGCTATGAGCATCACCAAGCGCCTGCATCGCTGTGACCGCTGCGACGCCGCGTTCCTCGACCCGCTGCAACTCCGCGGGCACAAAGCCACGCACTCCCCGCTAACGCGAGGTGAGGCCGATGAGTAGCCAGCAGACGCAGCTCGACGGCACCACCCCGCCCGCCGACCACCTCAAAGCCACACACAACGGCAACAGCAGCAACCTCCCCGCCGAGAAACCCAACGAGTGGTTCTGTCGCGAGTGCGGCAACCGTATCACGATCAGCCCGGACGGCACCACCGAGTACGGCCACGCGCGGCGCGACGACGACCAGTCCGGGAAAACACAGTGCTCACACTGGATCGGCCACAAGCGAGGTGGCGGCCAATGAGCACTCAGGAGTACCCCGCGTGCGACCACGATTCCGACGAACTTCTCGGCGCGATGCTTCGAGCTGCCCCACGTGACGACACGGACTGCACGCCGACCGAATACCGCCGGCTCATGGCCGCGTGGAGCGACACCGCGTGGCACCCGCCCGCGCACGGCACCGAACTCGCGGTCCACACCGAGGACGACCGGACCGTCTTCGTGCGCCCGAACCCCGACGGCGTCGCCCCATCGATCAGTGCGCAGACAGACAGCGTCCCGACCATCGGGGTGGACGACCGATGACGCCGGATGTCTGGGCCACGTGCGGCGAGTGCGGCCACATATTCAACGCGACCACAGACCGAACCGACCACCACGCCGAGGACTGCCCAATCCGGCAGTTCCGCGAGGACACGGGGGTTCCGGTATGAGCGCCGTCGGTCGCTACGCCGTCGACACCGAGCCCGGGCACGCCGAGTGGACCCACTCCGAGACCGGACTTCGCGTCGTCGCCGAGCAGCTCCACGCCTGGTGGCACCTCAAGGTCGTGGACCGCGACGGCAGGCGACTCGCGTCGCTCGGCTTCGAGCAGTCGCCACGCGGCGTCGAGCGCGCCGCGCGCAACTGGATGAGTGAACACCCGGACGGCGAGTTCGACGTCGAGCAGCCGCCGGCAGCGAATCGAGGTGAGGCGTTTTGAGCGCCGCCGAGTACCGCGTCGCGGTGCGCGACGACTTCGACGCCCTCGGACCGCGGGTCCGGCGCGCGGCTGTGGCTCGACACGACCTGTTGCAAACGCACCTGAGTGAGTTCGCCGAGGTGGACCGATGAGCGTCGAAGCTCCCGAGACCGTGTACGTTAGCGCGCACGCGAACAGTCGGGCGACGTATCACACCGTCGAGCACTGTCGATACCTTCAGCGCGTCGATCGCTACCTCGAGAAGCCGTTTGAAAACAAGCCGCTCCGGGCCGAGAAATGCTCGGGCTGCGAGGAACTAGAATGAGCGCACAGACCAACCACGACGATCTGCGGCTCAAGCTCGCAGAAGTCGGGGGCGCACTCAGCGAAGACAATCTCGACGCCGCCGAGAACCGAACCATGCAGTTGCTGTCGGATATTCGCCGGCGACAACAGGGAGGTGACTCACATGACGAGTAGATTTAAGGCCGCGCGCGTGTCCCATGTGGGTAAGCAACGTATACCAGAAGCTCAACAGCGTGGTAGCAGGCAGGGGAGGAGCACTCCCCTAACCAGTCATAGTACATCTGGTTCTGCTACCGCTTTGGTGGTAAGTCTATCGGCTAGGC
>CAZOEX010000118.1:0-2803 GCA_964578925.1 uncultured Gemmatimonadota bacterium
CGACCTCGCTGACGCCCGGCACGGCGGTCAGCTGGTAGCGCAGATACCAGTCCTGATAGGCACGGAGGTCGGCCAGCGACCGCGTCCCGGTCGTGTCCTCGAGCACGTACTGGTAGACCCAACCGAGGCCTGTCGCGTCGGGACCGAGCGCCGCCGAGGCCTCCGGCGGCAGTTTTCCGCGGATGGCCGACAGGTATTCGAGCACCCTGCTGCGGGCCCAGTACAGGTCCGTCCCGTCGTCGAAGATGACGTAGACGAAGGAAAGCCCGAAGAACGAGTAGCCGCGCACCGTCTTCGCCCCCGGCACCTTCAGCATCTCGGAGGCGACCGGATAGGTCACCTGGTCCTCGACGATCTGGGGCGCCTGCCCGGAATACTCCGTCTGGACGATCACCTGCACGTCGGAGAGGTCCGGCAGGGCTTCGAGCGGCGTATTCCGCATGGCGAGGATCCCGCCCCCGATCACCATCAAGGTGGCGAGGAGGACGAGGAACCGGTTGGCGACCGACCACTCGATGACGCGTTTCAGCATGATCGGATGCTCTCCTGCCGGGTCAGTGGTCCGAGTGGTTCCTGGCTCCGCCGGCCGGCGGAGCCACATTCGTTCCCGCGTTCGCTCCCGCGGTATCGCTGTCCATCTCCGCTCCGTCCGTCTCCATCGATTGCATGGCGGCGCCCAGGCTGGATTCGGCGTCGATCAGGAACGCGGCGGAGGAGACGACCGTCTCGCCGGCAGTGAGCCCGTCCAGGATCTGGACCCGATCGCCGCTGCCGAGCCCGGGTTGCACGTCGCGCGGCACGAGGGCTCCGCTCCCGTCGCGCACGAACACGACGGAGCGTTCACCGGTGTTGAGCACGGCGGTTCGCGGAACCGTGACCGTGACGGCGGTCGGCGGGGCGTCCAATCGGACACTGGCGAACATCCCCGGCTTCAGGCGTCCGTCGGGATTCGGAATCTCGAGACGAACCCGCCCGGTCCGCGCCTCCAGTGATACCGTCGGGTAAACGTAGGTGACATGTCCGGTGAACCGCTCCCCGGGGTAGGACTCGAGGGAGACGTTGGCGGACTGCCCCTCGTGGACCAGCGAGAGGTCCTTCTCGAACACTTCGGCCTCGATCCATACGCTGGAGAGGTCGACGATGTGGTAGAGCGGGATGCCGGGCATGATCCGGGCCCCCGCCTGGGCGTGCTTCTCGACCACGATCCCCGAGGCGGGCGCGCGCAACACCAGGCCCTTCTGCGGCACCCCCGACTCCTCGACGCGGCGAATCTCCTCGGCTGGCACGTCCCAGTACGCCAGCCGGCGACGGGCCGCTTCGAGAAGCGCCTCCGCGTTGTCGAACGCCCGCGACGCCGGCGCCCCACTCGTCCGTTCGACCAGCTTTCGAGCGAGCAGAAGCTCCTCCTGCGCCGCGACCATCGCCGGGCTGTAGACGCTCAGCATGGACTGGCCTCGGCGTACTTCGGCGCCCGTATAGTCGACGAACACCTGCTCCACCCAGCCTTCGATCTTCGGATTCAGGCTGACGAGCCGCCTCTCGTCGTAGGTCACCGTCCCCACGGCCCGGACCCGCAGCTCGAGCGACTCTTCTTTCGCCGTCGCGTACGTGACCCCGATGCGGCGCTTCATTTCGTCCGACAGCCGAACGGGACGCTCCTCGGCCCCGGCCGTCATCGCGGCATGGTCGTGCCCCCCGGCGGACTCCGCCGCGGGACCGTCGCCGCGGGTCAGTCCGAAGGTGATTCCCACGGCGCCCAACACCATCGCCCCGGCCAGTAGCACCTGACTCCGTCCGGTCATCTTTCCTCCATGCCAAGCGGGTCGGCGGGTGGCAGCGGCCTGCCGACAGCGGATTCGATATCCGCCAGCGCCGCCCCGTAGCCCGCCATCCAGCGGTGGTATTCGTCTTCGTATCCGTCGAGCGTGATCTGCGCGTCGACGAGCGTCCGAAAGTCGACGGCGCCCACGTGATAGGAGGCGAACGCCGACTCGACGGTGATGCGGGCCTGGGGGAGCACTTCCTCCCGATAGATCCTCATCAGCTCGCGTGAGCGCTGGAGATCGGCGACGAGCTCGCCGAGCCGCGCGTCCACGTCGGCTCGCGTCTCGGCCAGTTCTGCGCGGGCCATCGCGGCCATCGCCTCGGCCTCGTCGCGCATCCTGAGCTGGCGACGGCCGGCGAAGATCGGGAGCTCGAAGCCAACCATGAAGCTCGCCATCCGCTGCGTGCTACCGTCGAACGAGCGCTGCCCGTAAGCGGCTCCCAGAATGAAGTCGGGCCAGATCTCGCGCCCGGCGCGCTCCGTCCGGACGTCGGCTCGCTCCACCCCGAGCCTGTCGGCGAGAACCGCCGGCCGACTGTCGTCCGCCCACGCTCGCAGCGTGTCGACCGGGGGCACGCTACCGGGCAGTTCGCCCGCCGTGGACCGGGGAACGGGCGTGTCGGCCGGTCGATCGAGCAGGGCGTTGAGACGGGCTACCGCGCCCGTGCGAGCTGCCTCGGTGCGGGTGAGGTCCGCCGACATCCGGGCGACCTCGACCTGGGCCTGCAGCACATCGGTCTGGCGGCCGGTTCCCGCCTCGTACAACGCCCGGGCGGCCAGCTCGAAGTCCTCGAGGCGCGCCTTCGTATCACGGAGGACCTCGAGCCGCCAGTCGATCGTGTGAAGTTCCCAGAACGCCCGACCGACCCGAGCGCGAATCGTCCACCAGCTCTCGTCCGCCTCGACGCGCGCGATCCTCGCCGTGTGCTCCGCGATGTCGGACTCCAGGCCGAGCTTGCCGGGAAACGGGATCGTCTG
>CAZOEX010000118.1:2903-7324 GCA_964578925.1 uncultured Gemmatimonadota bacterium
CCGACCACCGCCAGGGCGGCCAGGTCGACCAGTATCACGTCGATCGTCATCTCATCCTCCCTTCGGCTCGTAGAAGCGGAGCCGGTTGGCGTTCGTCACGACGGTCACGGAGCTGAAGGCCATCGCCGCGCCCGCGATCAGGGGCGAGAGGAGCATCCCGAACAGCGGATAGAGGACGCCGGCGGCGATGGGGATTCCCAAGGTGTTGTAGCCGAACGCCCCGAGCAGATTCTGCTTGATGTTTCGGAACGTCGCCTTCGAAGTGTCGATCGCGATGGCGACGCCCTGCAGGGACCCGCCGATCAGAGTCACGTCCGCCGCCTCGATGGCCACGTCCGTGCCGGTGCCGATCGCGATCCCCACGTCGGCCCGCGCGAGCGCCGGCGCGTCGTTGATCCCGTCGCCCACCATGGCCACGGTTTTCCCCTCGGCCTGGAGGGCGGCGACCTGGTCGGCCTTCTGATCGGGGAGCACTTCGGCCAGCACCCGGTCGATCCCGACCTGGCGGGCAATGGCGCGGGCGGTCCGCTCGTTGTCACCCGTGAGCATCACGACCTCGAGACCGAGTTCGTGGAGCCGGGCCACCGCGGCAATCGAGTCCTCCTTGATCGTATCGGCCACGGCGATCAGCCCGGCGGCGCGGCCGTCCACGGCGACGTACATCGGAGTCTTGCCGGCTTCGGACAGGCGGGCGGCCTCGTTCGGCAGCCCCGCGACGTCCACGGCCCGGTCCGTCATGAGCTTCCGATTGCCGAGCAGCACGGATCGGCCCTCCACGCGCGCCGCGATGCCGTGACCCGCGATGGCCTCGAAGCCTTCCGCCTCCGACGGCTCGAGTCCGCGGTCCCGGGCTCCGCTGACGATCGCTTCACCCAGCGGGTGTTCGGAGCCGCGCTCGGCGGACGCGGCGAGATGGAGGATCTCCTCCTCGCCGAACCCCGATGCCCGGACGATGTCGGTGAGCGACGGTTCGCCACGGGTGATCGTCCCGGTCTTGTCGAGCACCACCGCGTCGACCTTCCGCGCGAGCTGCAGCGCCTCGCCGTTGCGGATCAGCACGCCGTGCTCGGCCGCCTTGCCGACGCCGACCATCAGGGACATCGGGGTCGCGAGGCCGAGTGCGCACGGGCAGGCGATGATCAGCGTCGTCACCGCCACGACGGTGGCATAGGTCAGGGCGGGCGCGGGTCCGAAGGTGTACCAGACGGCGAACGCCAGGGTGGCGATGATCATCACCGCCGGAACGAAGTAGCCGGACACGACGTCCACGGTGCGGGCGATTGGTGGCTTCGAGCCCTGCGCCTGCCGGACCATCTTCACGATCTGGGCGAGCGCCGTGTCCTTGCCAACCTTCGTCGCACGGAAGCGGAAGCTCCCCGTCTTGTTCACTGTGCCGCCGATCACCTCGTCGCCGGGTCCCTTCCCGACCGGCATGCTCTCGCCCGTCACCATCGACTCGTCGAGGGCGCTGTGACCGTCCACCACGACCCCGTCGACCGGCGCCTTCTCGCCCGGACGCACGACGACGATGTCTCCGACGACGACCTCTTCGACCGGGATGTCGAGCTCCGCGCCGTCGCGGACGACCCGCGCCGTTCGCGCCTGGAGGTCGAGCAGCTTTCGGATCGCGTCGGAGGTGCGGCCCTTCGCCCGCACCTCGAGGGCCTGCCCGAGCAGAACCAGGGTGACCACGATCGCCGCGACATCGTAGAACGGTTCCGCGGTGCCCGCGGGGAATACCTGCGGAATCAGCACGGCCACGGTGGAATAGACCCAGGCCGCGCCCGTGCCGAGTGCGATCAGCGTATTCATGTCGGCGGCCCGATGGCGGAAGGCCGACCACGCGCCCGTGAAGAACCGCCGGCCGGAATAGACCAGCACGGCCAGGGTAAGGAGTCCGTCGACGCCCCAGATCCAGCGGATCGCCTCGGGGCCGAGCTCACGAAGGCCGGGGATCCACTGCGGCCAGGCCGTGATGAGAACCGGTATCGAGACCGCGACACCGAACCAGAAGCGCCGCATCAGCTCCTGGTACTCACGGGCACGCTCTTCGCTCTCGCGTGCCGGTTCGTCGGAACCGGAGTCCTCGTCCACCTCGTAGCCGCGTCCTTCGATGGCTGCCTTCACCGTGGCCAGATCGGTGCTCGAGGGCAGGTAGTCGATCGACGCCGACTTCGTCCCGAGGCTCACGTCGGCCCGCAGTACGCCGGGCTTCGTCCGGACCGCCTCTTCGATGCCCGAGACGCAGCTCGCGCAGTGCATGCCGCGAATCCGCAGGTTCGCCGTCTCGGATCCCACCGAGTAGCCGGCATCCCGTGCCAGCTCGACGAGGTCGCTCGCGCTCACCTCGTCCGGTCGATAGCGAATCTCCGCCTGTCCGGTACTCGCGTTGACATGGGCTTCGACGACGCCCGGGCGGTCGCGGAAGTCGGTCTCGAGGCCGGCCCAATCGTCTCCCGAAGGGGTCGCATTCACGTGCAGCTGAATGCGGTCTTCTGCGGCCTGTCTCGTCGAAGCTGTTGGGCTCTGCATCTATCTCTGCTCCTCGTTCTGCCACATTGGCGTCACTTCGCTGAGGCCGTAGTTCCGTCAATTCCATGGACAACATGGGCCGGGCCGCGTGAAGCCAGTCTTAGAAGTGGATTAAGGGACTTTCACCACGCGTTCCCGGCCGTCTCTCGGACGAAGGGAGGTAGCGAGAAGAGGGGGCCCGGTAGAGCCGAGGTGCGGGAGGCACATCATCCCCGATTCGCGCGAAGAGCCAGTAGGTCTACGACCAGAGGGAGCGCAGGTACTCCTAGGAAGCCGCCCTCAGATTCGTGTCTCCAGGGGAATCCGATGCCGTCAGCGGCAGTCGCACCCGCAACAGGGCGCCCCCCTCCGGCCGATTGTCCGCCGCGACATCTCCTCCGTGGGCCTGAGCGATCGCCCGAACGATGGACAGGCCGAGTCCGGTGCCTTCATTGTCGGCCCGAGCTATGTCGGCCCGGTAGAAGCGCTCGAAGATCCGGCTCCGATCGGCCTGCCGAATCCCCGGCCCGGTGTCGGCCACCACGAGGATCGCCAATCCGTCCTCCGTCCGGATCTCGACGCGGACGTGCCCACCCGGTGTCGTGTACTTCACCGCGTTGTCCACCAGGTTGTACGCCATGCGCTCGAGCAGCTCCGGGTCCCAGAATCCGACTACATCGCCTTCGACGCTCTTCCGGATATCGATTTGTTTCGACGCGGCGCGCGACGCCAGGCGGTCCACGGCACGCTTCACCGGCTCCACGAGTGGCACGCGCTGACGACGCGGCTCCATGACACCGGCGTCCGAGCGTGCCAGGGTGAGAAGCTCGTCCGCGAGATCTCCGAGTCGCTTCGCCTCCTCGAGGCCACTCTCGAGAACTCGCCGATACTCTTCCGGACTGCGCTCCTTGCGGAGCGCCAGCTCGAGCTCGCCACGCAGGGCGGTGAGCGGGGACCGCAACTCGTGGCTCGCGTCCCCGGTGAACCGGCGCTGCGCTTCGAACGCGGCGTCGATCCGGTCGAGCATCGTGTTCAGTACGTCGACCAGCCGTCGATACTCCAGGGTATCGGCATGCGCGGTGATTCGCCGGCCCAGCGTCGCTGCACCGATCTCTTCGGCCTGGCGGGTGATGTCGCGCACCGGCGCCACGGCCCGGCCGGCCAGCCACCAGGCCCCGGCGAACGTCACTCCCGACACGAGCAACGCGATGAGAGTCAGGCCGAGCGCGGCGGCACGCAGCGTGGAGTTGCGCGCCGTGAGGGGGGCGGCCACCTGTAGGACGTGCGGTTCGTGGCTCTCGCCCAATCGCCCCAGGGGATAGTAGAGAGACCGAATCTCGGTACCCTGAAAGGCCTGCTCGGTCCACGTGAGTTCCCCCTGTCCGGCAGTTCTCAGGGCCGTCGTGTCGAGCGGGAGATCATCCGCGAGGAACTGGCTCCGCAGGAGGCTCCGCCCCTCGATGCTCCAGACCTGCGCCCATCGGTTCAGATCGTGAACGGACGTGGCCTCTTCGGGGGTGAGGTTCCATTCGTGGAAGCGCATCTCGCCCGTCGGATCGTCGGTGACCGAACCTGCCTGGATCGAGGCGACGCTCTGGATCGTCGCATCGATCTGTCGGTCGAGAGTCTCCCTGAGCGCCAGATAGCCGATCACCATCATGGCTCCGAGGGCGACCGCCATGGCGAGGGCGAATCGCCCGGCGAGCTGCAAGCGAAAAGAAGTTCCGTGCGGTTGGCTCACCTGGAGCCCTGCTCCGGCGGGTCGTGGTGGAAGACGTACCCCACTCCGCGAACCGTGTGGATCAGCGGGGGCAGGTCATCGCGCCGCAGCTTCTGACGCAGGTTCGCTACATGGACGTCCACGACGTTGCTCATCGGATCGAAGTGAAGATCCCACACCTTCTCGAGCA
>CAZOEX010000119.1:0-7305 GCA_964578925.1 uncultured Gemmatimonadota bacterium
GTGGGCCGGCGTCACCTTCACGAAGCCGGAGCCGAACTCCGGATCGACGTACTCGTCCGCGACGAGCGGGATCGTCCGCCCGGCGAGCGGCAGCTCGACCGTGCGCCCGATGAGATGCTGATGACGTTCGTCGTCCGGGTGCACGGCTACGGCCGTGTCGCCCAGCATCGTCTCGGGCCGCGTCGTCGCGACGATGATGAACTCCTGACTGCCTGTTGACGTTTCCGCGGAGACGTCTCGGGAGCCGTCCTCCGGCACGAGCGGGTAGCGGAAGTGATAGAGCTTGCCGGCCGTCTCGTGGTGCTCGGCCTCTTCGTTCGAGAGGGCGGTCAGGCAGCGGGGGCACCAGTTGATGATGTAGTTTCCGCGGTAGATCAGCCCTTTCTCGTAGAGCCGCACGAACACTTCGCGCACGGCCCGAGAGAGGCCCTCGTCCAGGGTGAAGCGGGTGCGCTCCCAGTCGCACGAGCAGCCCATCACCTTGAGCTGATCGATGATCTGCGAACCGTACTCCTCCACCCACTCCCACATCCGCTCGACGAACTTCTCGCGTCCGAGCTCCTGGCGGGTGAGCCCTTCCTCGGCGAGCTGGCGCTCGACGACGTTCTGGGTGGCGATCCCCGCATGGTCGGTGCCCGGCACCCAGAGCGCGTCCTTGCCGCGCATCCGGTGGAAGCGGATCACGATGTCCTGGATCGTGTTGTTGAGCCCGTGGCCCATGTGGAGGGCCGCCGTCACGTTGGGCGGCGGGATCACCATCACGTAGGGGTCCTCGGCCTCGTCGACGTCGACGTGGAAGGCGCCGCGCTCCAGCCAGCGGGCGTAGATCGGCGCTTCGATCCCGGTCGGATCGTAGCGGCTGCTGAGTTGATGCTCGGTTGAGGTTTCGGCCATTGACGGTTGCGGATCGGGGAAACGGACGATGGCCGGACAGTTTAACGGACCGCGCGGCGAAGGGCGAGACGGCGCCGGCCCTCGTGTTGCCCCATCCGGAGTCCGCCCCGATCTTCCGTCCCGTGAACTCCTTGCGCCGCTGGCTCCTTCCGTCCTTCGGTTCCCTGCTCGCGTTGACCGCCCTCGTCAACGCGCTCTTCCTGCGCGGCGCGAACCTCTTCTCGTGGGACGGGGACGCGGCCCGCCACATCATGACGGGCCGCGCGATGCTCGAGCGCGGGGCCATCCTCGAGCGGGACTTCTTCACGCACACGCGGGCCGGGGCCGAGTACGTGCCCTACGAGTGGCTGATGCAGACGATCTTCGGGATGGTCGACGCGGCCGCCGGCCTCCCGGGCGTCGCGGCGCTGACCGCCCTGCTCCACGCGGCCGCCGTCTACGCCGCCTACCGGGTCGCTCTCGAGCTGGGCGCGCCGCGGCTCTTCGGACTCGGCGTCGGGCTGCTCGCGCTGCTCCTGCAGTCGATCCATCTGCTGCCGCGGCCGCACATGATCACCACCGTGCTGGCCGCCGTCTTCATGATCGTGCTGCTTCGGTTCGCGCGCACCGGCTCCGGCTGGGCCCTTCTCCCCCTTCCGATCATGACCCTCTTCTGGGTGAACGCGCATCCGGGCTTCCCGATCGGCTTCGTCCTGATCGTCGCGTTCGTCGTCGCGGCCTTGCTGCGCTCCCCGGAGTTCGTGGACGGCCACCGGGCGGTCCGGCCCCTGGTCCTGGCGCTCGCCGCGTGCGCCGCCGCCAGCCTCGTCAACCCGGCGGGACTCGGGATGTGGATGCACATGTCCGAGCTGCTCGGCACCGACTTCATCGTCTCGATCACCGAGGAGTTCCGGTCCGTCGACTTCCACACGGGCTACGGCAAACTCTTCTTCGTGGCTCTCTTTGCCGGGCCCGCGCTCTGGATGACCGGACGCGTCCGGGTGAGCTGGCTGGGCGCGGGGCTCTTCCTGCTCTTCGCCGCCTCGGCGCTTCATTCCGCCCGCAACATCACGCTGTTCACGGTCATCGTCCTGCCGTGGGTGGCGCTGTGGGCGGCCGACGCCCTGCGGGAGGCGGCGTCGGAGCCCGGGGACGCCGCTGGGGGCGGGATCGGGCGGCTGGCCCGGCGGCTGCTGGCGAAGGCGCAGGCCTGGGACGCGGTCGACCGCGAGCTGCGGCCCGTGCCCTGGCTGCTCGCCGGGCTCGCCCTGCTCGCGCTCGCGATGGGGCCGGCGTCGGAGCTCTACGGCTTCGACCCGGATCGGCTTCCCGTCGAGGCCGTCGAGGCGCTCGACAAGCTGGACGTCTCGGGCCCGGTCTTCAACCAGATGGACTGGGGCGGATACCTGGCCTACGCCCGGCCCGGGATGCCGGTGTTCATCGACGGGATGACGAACGTCTACGGGGTCGAGCTGTCACGGGAATACGTGGGGACGGCCAGCGGCTTGCCGGGATGGGACGAAGTGCTCGAGAAGTACGGCGTCGGCTGGACGCTGATGGCGCGATCCGCCCCGCTCAACCAGCTCCTGGTGCTGGATCCGGGCTGGGAGCGCGTCTACGAGGACGACGTCGCGGTGATCTTCCGGAGAAGGGGGTACGACCGGCGAGCCGCGAACGATCGACAGTGACCGGGGAGCTCTGCCTGCGGCGACGGAATGACATCCGTCTTCTGATCGGCCGTACGGGTCTGCTCGCGTGTCTCGCGGGACTCTCCTGCTCCGACGGCGGAGACGGACCGTCGGGGCTGACCTTCACGACGGGTGTGGTGTCGGTGTCGGTCATGACGACGGGCCCCGACCGACCCGACGGCTTCCGGGTCGCGCTCGACGAAGGTGCGCCCCGTGCGATCGACGTCGACGGTGCGGTCAGCTTCGCGGGGGTCGACCCGGGCGAGCACCGGCTCACCCTCGACGCCGTGTCCGACAACTGCGCGGTCGGCGGCCCGAATCCCCGCTCCGTGTCCGTGACGGCCGGCGAGACCACGAACGTCCAGTTCAGCGTCGTCTGCGATCCCCTGACCGGCACGCTGGAGGTCGGCGCGGAGACGTCGGGTTCCGACGTGGACTCGGACGGCTACGGCGTCGCCATCGACGGCGACTCCTCCCTGCCGCTGGACGTCGACGGGAGTCTCGCCCCCCTGGAGCTCCGGGTCGGCAGCCACGACGTCGAGCTGACGGACGTGGCGGACAACTGCACGGTCGCGGGCGAAAACCCACGCACCGTCCCGATCGAGACGGATGCGGTGACGTCGATCACCTTCCAGGTCGAATGCGATCCGACCACCGCGTCGGCCCCGAACATGGCCCCGAACGTGACGATCTCCTCGCCCGATCCGTCGCGGGACGTCGCGCCCCTGACCGTGGGGCCCGGCACGTCGGTGGCCTTCAGCGGCGCGGCCGACGACCCGGAGGACGGCCCGCTGACGGGCACGTCGCTCGTGTGGACGTCGAACGTCGACGGGCAGATCGGCACCGGGGAGAGCTTCGTGACCGGGCTCCTGTCGGAGGGTCAGCACGCGGTGACGCTCACGGCCACGGACAGCGAGGGGCGCATGGCATTCGCGACTGTTCTCGTCATCGTCGTTCCGCCGCCGGCGCCCGGCTTTCAGATCACCTTCCGTCTGCAGGAGGGCGTGGCGCTCACGAGCGGGCAGCGCGCGGTCATCGAAGACGCCCTCTCACGCCTGGAATCGATCGTCACTGGTGATGTTTCGGACGTGCAGTTCGAGCGCGACCTGATGAGCTGCGCCGGCGTCCATCTGCCGGCGCTCGACGAGACGATCGACGACCTGCTCATCTATCTCTCGATCGAACCGATCGACGGGCAGGGCGACATCCTCGGGTTCGCGGGCCCGTGCTGGATCCGTGGCGGCAGCGGTCTTCCCTTCATCGGCGGGATTCGCTTCGACATCGCCGACCTCGACTCGGTGGTCGAGCCGAACGGTCTGCTCGACGAGCTCCTGTTGCACGAGGCGATGCACGTCATGGGCTTCGGGACGCGCTGGAACGCCTTCGGCTTCCTCGAGGAGCCCTCGAGCGGCAATCCCGGCGCCGACACCTACTTCGACGGTCCCGCGGCGCTCGCCCGATTCGACGTGCTCGGAGGGGCGGACTACACGGGAGGCAACGTCGTGCCAGTCGAGAACGACACCGAGACGTACGGCTCGGGCAGCCTGGACAGGCACTGGCGGGAAAGCGTGTTCGACGACGAGGTCATGACGTCTTCGGTGAACATCGGGGTCAATCCGCTGAGCCCGCTGACCATCGGACAGTTCGAGGACCTCGGCTACACGGTCGACTACGGGGCGGCCGATCCGTACGATCCGGTCTTCTCGCTCGTCGCGCCCGCCGCCGTCCGCGCGGAACGCGTGCTACCGCTCGGTGACGACGTATGGCGTGGTCCGCTGTGGATGCTGCAGCCGAACGGCCGGTCCGTGAGAATCCGCTGAGACCCTCCTCGCCTAAGTTTCCTCCTCCGCGTCCTCTTCCAGCGAGTCGGCGGCCACCTCGAGGGAGTCCCGCAGGCGGCGTTCCAGCTCCTCCTTCGACCGCTCGCGCATCTGGCGCGCCCGGTCCTCGCGGACATCCTCCGCCTCGCCGATCATGTCCTGGTAGCGGATCTCCTCCAGGTCGCGCAGCTCCCGCCGTTCCTCCCGTCCGCGGGGGCCCTCCTGTCGCAGCAGCGAGCTGAGGTCGATCGGGATCACGACGCCGCCCAGGTGGATGCCTTCCTGGGAGACGCCCCACTCCTGCCCATCGTCGCCCGTGAGCCACTCGAGCGCCTCGCGGCGCTGCCGCTCCGACAGGTTCAGGCTGTCGAGCATCATCGAGAGGCGAGCCCGGATCTCGCCCTCGTACCGGGCGTACGGGTTCTGGGCCAGGTACTCGGGGATCTGGTCGCGCTCGTATTCCGGGAAGAGGCGCTCGTCGCCCTCCTTCGGCTGCAGCTTCTCCGCATTCGTCAGATAGCCGTCGTCCTCCGCCTCGGCGTCGGCGTCCGGCTCGCCGGCGGGCTCGATCGGCGCGGCGGCCGGCTCCTCCTCGACCGTCTCTTCGGCCGGCTCCTCCTCGGGCGCGGAAACCGGCTCGTCCTCTTCGACCAGCTCGGACGGCGGGAGCACTTCTCCGACGTTCACGTCCACCGGCCCCTGGAGCGTCAGGACCTCGGAGGCGGTGGGTCGGGTCTCGGGCGCGTCGATGCTCAGGCTGCGTCCGATGACGAAGAGCACGAAGAGGTGGGCGACGAACGAGATCGCGATCCCGACCCGTACGGCCCGGCTGTAGCCGCGACGCCGGGCGTAGAGCGAGTCCGTGTCGCGCGGCGCCGCGTCGACGTCGCGGACGGACTCGCCGCCGTCGCGGACGGACTCGCCCGCGTCGCGGCTCGGCTCGTCGCCGTCGGCTCCGTGTCGACTCACGGGCCGCTCCCGAGGCGGCCCAACCGCTCGGTCAGCACCGCGTAGCGCTCGGGCGGCAGGGTGAGCGAAGCGCGCACGAAGCCCTCGCCGCCCGCGCCGAGCGCCGCGCCGGGCATCAGGACGACGGCCTCCTGCTCGAGGAGCCGGCGACACCAGTCGTGGGAGGGCGAGCCGCCGCCCTCCGTCGCCGACGTCGAGGCGTCATCCGCCCGATCGGCGTTCCCCGGCACGGGGAACCAGAGGTAGAGCGTCGCGGCGGGCGGCTCGAGCTCGATGCCCGCGGCGCGAAGCGCGGCGACGGCGGCGTCCCGGCGCGCGGCCAGCCGGTCGACGTTCTCCTCGATCAACCCCTCGGCGTTCTCGAGCACGGCGGCGCCGGCCACCTGGATGGCCAGGTAGGAACCCGTGTCGAAGAAGGTCTTCACCCGCTTGAGGTCGGCCAGGAGGTCGGCGTTTCCGGCCACCCAGCCGAGGCGCCAGCCCGTCATGTTGTAGCTCTTCGAGAACGAGTGGAACTCGAGCCCGACCTCCCGCCCGCCATCGATCTCGAGCAGGCCCGGCGCCCGGTAGCCGTCGAAGGTGAGCTCCGAGTAGGCGTTGTCGTACAGCAGCACGGCGCCCCGCTCGCGGCAGGCCGCGACGACCTCGCGCAGATAGTCGCGATCGGCCACCGCAGCGGTCGGATTGTTCGGATAATTCAGATAGACCAGCTTCAGCCGGCCCGGCGCCTCACGGATGCGCTCGGGCGGCACGAGAAAGCGGTTCTCGGGACGCAGCGCGACCCGCTCGATGCGGGCGCCGGCGAAATAGGCCCCGCCGAAGTACGGCGCGTACCCCGGGTCCGGGATCAACACCGTGTCATCGCGGTCGAGCGTCGAGAACGCGGTGAGCGCGATCGCCTCCTTGCTCCCGATGATCGGCAGCACCTCGCCCCAGGGATCCACGGGCGCGCCGAAGCGGCGCTCCATGAAGGCCGCCACCTGCTCGCGGTAGGCCGGAAGTCCGCGCTGGAACGCGTACCCCTGGAGCTTCGGATCGGCCGCCGCCTCGCGCAGCGCATCGACGGCCACCTCCGGCACGGGAAGCCCCGAATCGCCGGCCCCCAGGTCGAGCACGTCCGTGCCCTCGGCCTCGAGCCGCGCGCGGATCCGCGGCACCTCCTGCAGGGGATACGGGGGAAGCCCCGCGAGACGGTCCGGCGGCGCGTGCGCGGAGCCGGCCTTCTCGGGCGGAGTCGTCGGCGCGGTCCGGGCGCCGGGCGAGGTCATGTCTTCAGCTCTTTCTTCTTCGCGGCCGGATAGAGGACGTTGTTGAGGATGAGTCGATACCCCGGTGAGTGTCGCTTGAGCTCCAGGTCGGTGTCCGGATCGTTGATCAGGTGCTGCGGATCCTCCGGGTCGTGGCCACCGAGGAACGTGAAGCTACCCTTCCCGAAGTTTCCATGCAGGTACTTCACGGCATCGAGGTTCGTGTTCCGGGCCAGCGCGATCACCCCGTCCTTGACGACGGCGGCGTTGAAGCTCGTCGTGAGCCCGTAGAAATCCGGCAGCACCCGCTCGTGCGACTGGGTCAGCATCGTCGGTACCGGGTCGATCTTCGCGCTGAACTCGAAGAGATTGAAGCTGCCGAGCGGTTTCCGCCAGGCCGTGTTGACCTGGTGCGCGTCGATGTCGCTGAACGCCGAGAGCGACGGGTCGAGCACGATCGTCGCGTCCTCGAAGGCGAGCGCGTTGGCCCAGGCCATCTTCGCCGACGCCCCCGGGTCGGGCGGATCGCCGTCCGCGAAGGCCGCCGCGATGTCGACGTCCACGGCCGCGAGCGCCAGGTCGAGGGTCTCGGTGGCCGTGCACATGGCGAAGAGGAAGCCGCCCTCCTCGACGTACGACCGGATGGCGCGCGCCACGGCCTGCTTCAGCATCGGCACGTTGGGGTAGTCGAACTGATTGGCCATGCTC
>CAZOEX010000120.1:0-7295 GCA_964578925.1 uncultured Gemmatimonadota bacterium
CCCTCCATGGCGATCTCGAACATCTCCTCGATCGCCTGGGCCTCGGCCGCCGTCAGCGGTTCACCTTCGGGTCCGAGGAAGCTCGGTTCCCCGGTGCCGTCGTCCTCGATGGTCATCACGAGCTCGCCGTTCCACTCGACGCCTCCCTGCAGGGTGCCCTCGCCGTTCTGCTCGAGGTGCATGACGAGCGCGTTGGCTCCGTTGACGAAGGTCGCGTCGAGCGTGACGCTGATCGTCTCGCCGAAGTCGATCGAATAGACGATCAGTACGCTCAGCGGCTCGCCGGCGAGCGAGATCGACGTCTCGACGTCGACCGCGAAACCGTTCGTCGTTTCGGCGACGCTCTCGCTGACGTCGAAATCGACCCGCGCGCTTCCGTCCGTGATGAAGCCCGTGACGCTGACGCTGCCGCCGTTCGTCGTCTCGACCAGCTCGATGTCGTACTCGAGTCGCGTGACTCCGTCCTTCTCCAGGTGCACGGAGAGACGGTCGGCCGACGGGTCGCTCTCGTCGGTGATGTCCACGAAGCCGTTCTCGACCAGCGGGTCGGTCGTCCGGTCGTAGAGGATGAAGCGAATGCCGTTGGAGGGCGCGCCCGTACGCTCGGTGACGACGTACCCGTTCTCGACCTCGTCCCACTCGAAGGTTTTGCCGAGCAGATCCGCCGGAATCAGGGCCTCGAGGGACCCGTCGACCATGGTCACCGCGTTCAGCGTCGGCGCGACGACCGGCTCGACGAGCGATCCCGACGCAGTCGACGTGTTCCAGCTCGCGAGCAGTGCGGCCGGATCGTCGATCGTCCACGCGGCGGCGGGGATGGTGTCCAGCGCCCCGGCCACGTACGACATGTCCTCGGCCAGATCGCCGTTGGCCGACAGCGCCGCCTCCATCGCCGCGAAGTCCTGGTTCGACTGCTCGACGTCGAACGGATCGTCAGACCCCGGTCCGGTCGGATCGTCGCCGCAGGCCGTCGCGAGCGCCACCAGGGCCGCCAGCGGTAGGATGCGCATCCAGCCGATGCCTCGGGTCGCTTCGGTAGCCATCTGTCAGTCCTCCGGAGTCTCTCGATCATTCCGATTCGTCGTCGCGAGGATCCGCGTACGACGGCGAAGAGGAATCGAAGCAAAGCCCGTGCCTTCCGGGGAGCATCCGGATAAGTCACGTCTCGACAGCTGGATAGACGTACCACGCCCATGACGGACCCGTGTTCGCCTGACCAGAAATTCGCCGGACGGACATTCCTTTCGCCGCCCTCTCCGTCTTGACGTCCGTCCGTCCGATCGGGACGTTCCGCGCATGCTGCGAACGGTGATTTTCGATCTCGACGGGACCCTGATCGACAGCCTCGGGCTGATCCTCGCGTCCTACCGGCACACGATGGAGATCCATCTCGGTCGGCGAATGGCCGACGAGCTGTGGGTGCGGGGGATGGGCACGCCGCTCGACGTACAGATGCGCGGCTTCGCCAGGAACGAGCAGGAGGCGGCCGCGATGGTGCGCACCTACGAGGAGCACAACCTGGCGCACCACGATCGCCTCGTGGAGCCGTATCCCGGCGTGAGGGATGCGGTCGAGGAGCTCCGCCGGAGAGGGCTCACGCTCGCGATCGCGACGAGTAAGCGTTCGAAGGCGACCCGTCTCGGTTTGCGCGCCTGCGACTTCCCGGAGGAGTGGTTCGCCGGCATCGTCACGGCGAACGACGTGACGCGCCCGAAGCCCGATCCGCAGCCGGTCCAGATGGCGCTGGAGCGCGCCGGGGAAGACGATCCGTCGCGAGCGATCTACATCGGCGACAGCGTGCACGACATGCGCTCGGGCCGCGCGGCGGGCGTGCTGACCGCGGCCGTCCTGTGGGGTCCGAACTCCCGGAAGACTCTGGAGGTCGCCGAGCCGGACCTCTGGATGGAAGACCCCGGTATGCTCAGGGGTCTCGAGGTCGGTTCCGTCCCGGACCGGTCGCCCTCATGACGGCGTGATCGCCGCCGTCCCCTCCCCGGCGTCCGTGTCGCTCAGAATGAGATACGGAATTAGAAGATCGACGACGCCGCTGAAGGAGAGATTGAAGAGGCCACGGACGGCCCGCGCCTCCTCGGCGGCGAGCTCCTCGCTCTCCGGGCCGAGAAAGAGGGGCTGACCGGTGCCATCGTCGGTGATCGTGAACGCGACCTCTCCGTTCAATCGACCGGTTCCGTCGATGGCCCCTTCCGGGCTCTGCGTCATGTCGATTACGAGTCGGTCGGGCCCATCGACGAAGGTTGCGGCGAAATCGGCGGAGCCGGATGTCACGAGCCCCACGTCGAGCGTGTAGTCGACCTCGAGCGTGATGATCGGTTCCGTCAGCGCGAGCGAGTAGTCGAGCTCGACTCGAAAGCCGTCCGACAACGCGCTCACGACCTGCGAGACATCGAAGTCCGCGCGCCGAACACCTCCCGTGATGAAGCCGGCGGCGGCAATGTCGCCGGGAGCGGGTGCCGATTCGTCGATGACGTAATCGAGCCGGGTGACATCCTCCTTCTCCAGATGTACTCCGCGGGAGCCGGGGGCTACGTCGCTCTCGTCGGTCACGTCGACGAATCCGACTTCCGCGAACGGTGAAGCGGAGCGATCGTACACGACGAAGCGGAGCCCATCCGCCGGCGCACCGGATCGGCCGGTGATGATGTATCCGTCACCGTCCTCGCTCCACTCGAACGTCGAGCCGAGGAGGTCTGACGGAAGGGACGGTTCCAGCGTATCGAGGACAGGCGTCACGTGCTCCAGGTCGGCGGCCACGTCGGAGTTCGCGAGCAGGACCGCGCGCACGTTCGCGAATTCGTCATGCATACGCTCGACATCCGACACGTTCCGGGGAGCAGGTTCCGTCGGATCGTCCCCGCATGACGCACTGAGACAGACCAAGCACAGGATCGTGGCCAGCTTTCGACAGTGGCTGTTCTCGAGCTCCATGGAGTCATCCCAGTCGGTATCTCGCCCTCAACCAGTCGATCAGGCGGTGGCCGGCACCTCGTCGCTCGCCGCAGGAGCGTCGGTCTCGTCCACGGGCGCCTCGGCCTCCGCCCGGGGCGCCGGCCGCTTCGCGCCGTCTCCCGCCGGCCCGCCCCCGTCCCGCAGGGCCAGCTGCAGGACCTGGTCGAAGTCCTCGACGAAGAAGAACTCGGCGGCCTCCCGAATCGATTCGGCCAGCTCCTCCACGTCGCCACGGTTCTTCTCCGGTATGATGATCCGCGTGATACCCGCGCGCTGGGCGCCGAGCACCTTCTCCTTGACGCCGCCGATCGGCAGCACCCGCCCGGTCAGAGTCATCTCGCCGGTCATCGCAATGTCGTGCGCCACGGGGCGTTCGCTCAGCGCGCTGACCACGGCGGTCGCCATCGCGATCCCGGCCGAAGGGCCCTCCTTCGGCACCGCGCCCGCGGGAACGTGGATGTGGACACCCGTCTTCTTTTCCGGATCCAGGTCGATGCCCAGCTCGTCCGCGTGCGTTCGGGCGTAGGTGAGCGCCGCCCGGGCGCTCTCCTTCATCACGTCGCCGAGCTGGCCGGTGAGCACGAAGTCATCCCGGCCCGGGGTCACGCTGCACTCGACCAACATGATGTCGCCGCCGGCCGGCGTGTAGTACATGCCGGTCACGACGCCCGCCGTGTCCTCGTCCAGCTTCTTTTCGGGGTGCACCTTCGGCTGCCCGAGCAGCTCGCGCAGATCGTCGGGGCCGATGGTCACCGTGTCGGCCTCGCCGGTGGCGATCTTTCGGGCCGTCTTCCGCGCGAGGCTGGCGATCTCGCGCTCCAGGTTCCGCACGCCGGCCTCGCGCGTGTAGCTGTCGATGACCTCACGCAGGGCGTCGGGCTCGATCGTGCACTGATCCGGATCGAGCCCGTTCTGTTCGAGCTGGCGCGGCACGAGATAGCGTTGCGCGATCTCGAGCTTCTCGTTCGCCGTATAGCCGGCGAATTCGATCGCCTCCATCCGGTCCTTCAACGGTCCCGGGATCTGGTGCGCGAAGTTCGCGGTCGCGATGAAGATCACGTCCGACAGGTCGAAAGGCAGCCCGAGATAGTGGTCCACGAACGTGTCGTTCTGCTCGGGGTCGAGCACCTCCATCAGGGCGGAGGACGGGTCGCCCTGGAAGGAGACGCCCAGCTTGTCCACCTCGTCGAGCAGGAAGACCGGATTCCGGCTCCCGGCGCGCTTCAGTCCCTCGATGATCCGGCCCGGCAGCGCGCCCACGTACGTGCGCCGGTGACCGCGGATGTCGGCCTCGTCACGCGCGCCGCCCAGGGCGACCCGCACGTATTTCCGGTTCATCGCCTCGGCGATCGACTTGGCGATCGACGTCTTGCCGACGCCCGGAGGTCCGACGAAGAGGATGGTCGAACCGATCCGGTCGTCCGCGTGGCCCCGGGCCCGGCGCTTGATCTCCTCGATTTCGGTGGATACCTCGTCCCCGTCGTCGGCGACGGTCGGGGCCTTCTCGTCGGCGACGGTCGGGGCCTCCCCTTCGGCGGCTGCTTCGCCCTCTTCCTCGCCTTCGGCGGCCTCGTCGTCGCCGTTCCGCGCCTGCTGGAGTTTGCGGACGGCGAGATACTCGAGGATACGGTCCTTTACGTCCTCGAGGCCGTAGTGATCACGTTCGAGGATCTCGCGGGCCAGCTCCAGGTCGAGCCGGTCGTCGGTGCGCTCGTTCCACGGCAGGTCGGCTACCGTCTCCAGGTAGGTCCGGATGACTTGTGACTCCGCGGATTCCCGGGGCACACGCTCCAGGCGCCGCAGCTCGCGGTCGACCTCGGCCCGCGCTTCCTCGGACAGATCGAGCGCTTCGAGCCGCTCGCGCAGCTCTTCGATCCCCTGGGCGTCGGCGTCGTCTCCAAGCTCCTGCTGGATCGCCTTCATCTGCTCCCGCAGGAAGATCTCCCGCTGCCGCTCGCCCAGCTCCTCCTGCACCTTGCTCCGGATCTGCGCCTGCGCCTCGAGCACGCCGATCTGTCGCTGCAGGTGGACGAGCAGCTTGCGGAGCCGATCCTCGACGGAGAGGGATTCGAGCAGCTCCTGCTTCTCGGCCACGTCGAGCTCGGTGTAGAAGGCGATCAGGTCCGACAGCTCGGCCCCGCTCGACACCGAGCCGAGCAGATGGTCGATGATCTCCTTCGGTACGCCGCGCAGCCGGCTGAGCTGGGCCGCGCGCTCCTGGACTTCCTTGTACAGGGCGGCGAAGGCCGGATCGTTGGAATCGAGCGGCTCCATGTTCTCCAGGCGGCGCACCACGGCCTCGATGAAGCCGTCACGCTCGCCGTACTCGAGCACGGCGGCGCGCGTCAGTCCCTGCACCACGAGCTGGATGCCGCCGGGCACCCGCTGCACCTGCGCGATGCGGCAGACGGTTCCCACGAGGTAGAGATCGTCGGGGCTCGGTTCCTCGACCTCCGCGTCCCGCTGGGCGACGGCGAACAGGAGACGATCGCCGTCGAGCGTCTCCTCGATGGCGGCCAGCGTCTTATCACGTCCCGCCGCGATCGGCGCGGCGGCCGACGGGAAGACCAGCATTCCGCGCAGGGGCAGCACCGGCAGGCGGCGGCGGCCGGAATCGGACATGACGTCATCGGGATCCTGGGAAACCGAATCGTCCCACGAAATCGTGACGTCCGCGGAATCGATCAGGTCGGTGTCGGATTCCTTCAGATTCTTCATCGACGGTTGTATCGTTTCGAACATGCTATCTCTCGTCGTCCTTTCGTGACGCACTGCGCGCGAAGCCGGCGACGCCGGGGCGGAGTCCTCAACAGGTGCAGGAACCGCGCCGCCGGTAAGAGCACGTACCCGCCGATGTTGGTGCCGTTCTGGCATACCCTGCGTCACCGGGGCCGCGCGGCGCTCGGGTTCGCGCCATGGCGGCATGACGATATCTTGCGGGCCGTGTACCGACTCCGATTCCACCGAGCGTCCTTCGGGGCCCTGACCGGCGCATTCTTCGCCCTACTCGTCCTGGCGTGCCCTCGCGGGGCGCTGGCCCAGAACGAGTCCGAAGAGGGCGTCGATGCGGAGCGCGCTGCGCTGCTGGCGCGCGCCGACTCGATCCGCGCCGCGCTGAGCGAGGCGCGTCCGTCGGGGTCGCAGCCGACCGACTGGGTGGACGTCGCGGGCGCTCCGTTGCGCATCGTCGGGGCGCCGCTCGATCTGCTCCTCGTGCGATTTCCGGCCTTCGTCGCCGGGCAGCTGACCCTCCCCCGCCCGCCCGGCTTCCTGGTCCGCGCGTACCGGGAGCTCGGCGAAGCGGGCATCTATCCGACCGTGCGGTCCTCGATCGGACCCCGCAGCGGCCTCGCCGGGGGCGTCCTCTTCCGGCCCGTCACGGGAGTCAGATGGGAATCGGTCTTCTCCCTTCGTGGTTCGCAGCGACACGCGCTGCGCGGCCGCATGTACCTGGATGGGACGGATGGCGAGAGGGACGGCCGGCTCGAGGCGGAGATCGCGTGGCAGCGCGACGCGCAGGCGCCCTTCTACGGCGTCGGCCCAGACACGCCGGATCTGCGGACGCTGTACCGGCGGGAGGTCGGATCGCTCGTTCTCGACGCGCGGCTGCCGACCATGGGACCGCTGGAGCTGCACCTGAACGCTGGCCTGGAGGACAACCGGGTCGACACGCCCGTGTCGGTCGACGAGGACGAGGCCGCCCGCTTCGACTCCCTCGAGGCCTCGTCGCTCTTCGGGCTGGAGGGCCGGCAGCGGTACGTACGCTTCGGCGTGTCCGGGGCGCTCGATCTGACCCGCCGAGGCGCCTTCCAGGCCTCGGGCGTCCGTCTCATCGCGGGGGCGCGGCTCTTCCGCGGCGTCGACGACACCCCGTCGAACTTCCACGTGCTATCCTTCGAGGCGCAGGGCATGGTACCGCTGAACGGGCGACAGCTTCTCGCGCTGCGCGGGCTGACGGAGCTGGCGCGCGGCGGCACCGGAGAGATCCCCTTCTACCACCTCCCGACGCTGGGGGGTGAGCGGACGGCGATCGGGTACACCGACAACCGCTTCGCGGACCTCGACATGGTCTCGCTCAGCTCCGAGTGGCGGTACGAGATCTGGCGGGACATCCACAACTCGGCCCGCATCGAGTCGTTCGTGCACGTCGGGATCGGCACCGTCGGTCGCCGGCTGGTCGAAATCGAGGCGGACGACTGGCAGCCTTCCTACGGTTTCGGGTTCCGGTTCGCCGACCGCGCGGGACTCCTCGGGCTGGTGTTCCTCGGCTTCAGCGACGAGTCCGTGCAGCTCGGGGTCGGCGGAGAGTGGCGGCCATGACGGGTCCG
>CAZOEX010000121.1:0-7202 GCA_964578925.1 uncultured Gemmatimonadota bacterium
ATCGCCGCCAAGGCCGTGGCGCTTCACGAAGCCACGAGCGAGGAGTTCCGGCGCTACGCCCGCCGGGTGGTCGACAACGCGCGACGACTCGGTTCGGCGCTCCAGGAGCGCGGGTACCGTCTGGTCTCCGGCGGAACCGACACCCACCTCGTGCTCGTCGACCTCCGCAACACCGAGCTCACCGGCAAGGACGCCGAGGCGCTGCTCGGCGAGGCGGGCATCACGGTGAACAAGAACACGGTGCCGTTCGAAGAGCGGTCTCCCTTCGTCACCTCCGGGATCCGGATCGGGACGCCGGCGGTGACGACGCGGGGAATGGAGACAGAGGACATGGCCTGGATCGCCGAGCGCATGCACCGCGCGCTTCGGAGCGGCGGCGCCGAGGCCGAGCTGGCGGAGATCCGCCGCGAGGTGCGCGAGTTCGCCGCCGCCTTTCCCCTCGTGGCCCCCGAAGTGGCCCACGCGGTCGACTCCACGGGCGGCTGACGGCTGCGCTTGCTCGTCACCCCGGCTCGAGGGGAACTGACCGAGCGGGGTTCTCGCTTCCTCGCCCTGGCTCGCCGGGCCGATTCCCTCGAAGCGGCGCTCGCCGTCCGGGATGCGGCGCGCCGCGAGCATCACGACGCCACCCACCACGTATTCGCCGTCCGGCTGGCGGACGGCTCCTCGCGGTTCGACGACGACGGCGAGCCCTCCGGCACGGCCGGTCGGCCAGTTCTCGTGGAGCTGGAGTCACGGGAGCTGGTCGACACCGTCGTGGCGGTCGTTCGCTGGTTCGGAGGCACGAAGCTCGGCACCGGCGGACTGGCCCGCGCCTACGGCAGCGCCGCTGGTCGCGCGCTCGAGCGAGCGAGAACCCGCGAGGTCGTGAGGGGCGAGGTGCGCCACGTACGCTACGGTTTCGACGACACGGGCGCCGTCGCCCGGATTCTCGACGCCGCCGGGGCGGTCCGGGGCCCGGACCGCTACGGCGCGGGCGACGGCGGCCTCGTGCGAACCGAAATCCGGCTGCCGGGCGACGCCGTGGCAGCGCTCGATGCGCGCCTGCGCGGAGCCACGGGAGGGCGTGCGGGCGTCGAGCCCGAAGACGACTCCGAGCCCTGCTGGATCGCGGTGTAGGGGGCAGTTCCGTCCTCGAACAACTTGACGCCGTTTTTCCGGCGTTTCTACATTGCGCTTCGGACTGCCCGGGCAGGGGACCTGATGGTGACGCCCGAGGCCGGAGTCGCACGGAGAATAGGGGGAGTGGGCGGAAGCATGCAGCCTCCGGTTCACGAGGTTCACGAGATCATCGCGCAGTTGTGTCGTCGCAATCCGAGATACGCGACGCAGGCGTACATCTTCGTCCTCGAGGCGTTGCACCGCCGGATGCTGGAACTCGACGCCCCCCGCCACATCACCGGCCCGGAGCTGGCCGGATCCGTTCGCGACCTCGCGATCAAGCGCTTCGGTCTCCTGGCGCGCACCGTGCTCGAACACTGGGGTGTCCACGCCACGTCGGATCTCGGGGAGATCGTCTTCGCGATGGTCGACTACGGCGTCCTGACGAAGGAAGACACCGACTCGCGCGAGGACTTCGAGGGACTGTTCTCCTTCGAGCGAGTGTTCGAGGCGGAGTACCCCTGGAGCCGCTGAAGACGGCGACTTCGACAATCCATCAGATCCGCCCGGGAGACAACGTGACCCCTTCACTCGAGACCGACCCCTATCCCACCTGCCTGCGCTGCGAGCCGGGCATCCTCCTGCCCCTGTCCGACTACGGTCGCGAAGGGGCTCCGATTCGCTACAAGGCCTGGGTATGCTCGAATCCCGAGTGCGGATTCAATATCCGGATCGACAACGGAGAGATCAGCGTCGGCCGCGATATCGGGCAGTCCTACAAGTAGGCACCGCGTCGCCGTGAGCAGAGTCGAATGACGCCGCGACCGGAGGCCTGGCGTCTCTGCGACGCCGAGGTCTGGGCACCCACGGCGGCCGAGATGGCGGCGATCGATCGCCGGGCGGTCGAGGCGTGCCTGGCGGCCGAGCGGACCCTCGTCGAAGCTGCCGGTCGCGAGCTTGCCCGCCGGGTGGCGGAGGGCTGGCCCCGGGGTCCGGTCTGCGCCCTGGTCGGCAGCGGTCACAATGGTGCGGATGCCCTCGTCGCACTGCGGACCCTGGCCGCCTGGGGGCGGGACGTGCGCGCCGTTCAGGGTGGCAGCGCGCCCCCGGACCCCGAGGTGCGGGCGGGCTGGCCGATCGCTTTCGACGCCCCCGACGACTTCCTCGCCTCGCCGCCGACGAACGGCGTCCTGATCGACGGCCTGCTCGGGACGGGAGCGACGGGCGCGCCACGCGAGCCGATGGCCGGCCTCATCGAGCGGGCGAACGCGCTCGGCCTGCCGATCGTCGCCGCCGACCTGCCCACCGGAGCCGACGCCACGACCGGAGAAGTGCCGGGCGCCTGCGTCCGGGCCGACCTGACCGTGTGCTTCGGCTGGCCGAAGCTGGGCCTCCTGCGCTACCCGGCCCGCGGTCGCGCCGGGCGCATCGAGGTGGTCGAGATCGGCTTTCCGCCCCCCGACCGGCCGGCCCGGGCGCGGGTGATCACCGCCCGCTGGGCGGCCGACCTTCTGCGCGATCGTCCGCCGACGGGGCACAAGGGCACCTCGGGGTACCTGCTCCTCGTGGCGGGAGCGACCGGGATGGCCGGGGCTTCGGTGCTGTCCGGACGGGCCGCCTACCGGGCCGGGGCCGGAATCGTCCGAATCGCGGGCGACCCGGCGAACCGAGAAATCGTCCAGCGGGCCGTCCCCGGCGCCGTGTGGGTGTCCTGGGACGACGATGCCGCCGAGCACGTGGAGTGGGCGCACGCCCTGGCCGCCGGGCCCGGGCTGGGCCGTGAGCCCGCCCGCCGCCGGTTGCTGGACGCACTCCTGGACCGGCGTGGCGACCGGCCGATCGTCCTCGACGCCGACGGGCTGAACGCCTTCGCGGACGACCCCGGGACGCTCGCCGACCTCCTGACCCCCGGCGACGTCATCACTCCGCATCCCGGCGAGCTGAGCCGGCTCGCGGAGGAATCGGCGGAGGAAGGCGACAGGGGGCCGCCCGCCGCGGCCGCCGCGGCCGCCCGGCGATTCGGGTGCGTCGTCGTCCTCAAGGGAAATCCCACGGTGGTCGCGACGCCCGACGGCGAGTTGCGCGTGGCGGTCACGGGCGGCCCCGCGATGGCCGTGGGAGGTACGGGGGACGTCCTTACCGGTGCGATCGGAGCGGCCCTGGCGGCCGGGTACGAGGCCGCCGACGCCGCGACGGTGTCGCTGCTGCTGACCGGCCTGGCCGCCGAGCGAACCGGCTTCGGCGACGTGGGGATGGTCGCGGAGGACCTTCCGCCCGCGATCCCGGAGGCGCGCATGGCGATCGAAGCGCTCGGTCCGGGACCCTTCGGTGCCGTCCGGTTCGCCCTGCGCGCTCCCGTCGAACACGGGGGGGAGGACGGGTGAGGGCCGCCGCGGATCCTCGTCGACTCCGATCTGGCGGCGAGTTCGAGGGCCGCGTCCTCCTGCGCCTCGCTCTCCTCACCCTCGTCGCGGCATGCGGTGGCGGGGCCGCGCCGCCGGCCGTATCGGCCCAGACCGTCGCGGGTGCTTGGCGGATGAACGAACGGGTGGTCGTGACCGACTTCCAGCACGTCACGGCCCTCGCCCGGTCCCCGGACCGCCTGTTCATCGCGACCGACGGCGGCCTGGCCGTCCTGCGCGACGCCTTCGGACGCTGGGAGCTGCCCGTGACCCGGGAGGACGGCTACCCGGACACGCGGGTTCTCGCGCTCGGCTGGGACCGCCGCGACGCGAGCCTCTGGATGGCGACGCGCGACGGGCGGCTGTTGCAGCTCGACCTGGACGGCCGCCGCTGGCTCGATTCCTTCTCCCTGGGAAGCGCCGTCGACCGGATCATCGCGCCGGCGGCCGATCCGTCGCGGTTGCTTCTGCGTACCCGCGGACGCTGGACGGCATTCGACCCGTTCGATCGCAGCACCGAACGCGCCTCCGGCGGGGAGGTGCAGGCGGCGATCGAAGCTGATTTCGATTTGCGGGATCGCGCGGAGCTGCTCGAGGATCCGAGCTTCGAGGCGGCACGGGCATTCCTCGGGCGGCGCGGGTCACGCCGCTACGAGGTCACCGACGTGATGCCGTCGGCGCAGGCGCCCGGCGAGTTCTGGGTGGCGACGTACGGCGGTTTTCTCGAGCGATACGACAGGTTTTCGGGCGACGCCGAGCCCGTCGATTACGGAATCGTCGGCTACGGAGCTGCGGCGGTGCACGTCGACGGCCGAAGCGAGCGGATCTGGTTCGCGCCGCGGCAACCGTCGGACCGTTACGGCGTGGGGGTGACCGATTCGGGCCTGCAGGAGTGGACGGCGTGGGCCGGCGCGGTCGGTGGCTTCGAACACCGCGGCGCGCCGGACGCGCCGGTCCATGCCTGGCTTTCCACCGAGAGCGGCGTGTGGGCCGGCGGCGACCGGGGGCTGTACCGCTACGACGGCGACCGCTGGCGGACCGAAACCCTCGGGTCCCGTGCCGACGTGGCCCCGGTCGCGGCGCTGGCCGAAACCAGGGGAGAGGACGGTGGTGTCTGGGTGGGCACCGGGCGAGGCCTGCTCCGGATTCCGGCGCCGGGGGCGCAACCCGACGTCCTCGCGCTGCGTGCCGAGCCGATTCGGGCGCTCGCCTCCCACGGTGAAACGCTCTGGGTGGGCACGGACGCCGGGCTCGTGCGCCTCGACGCCGATGCCCGGCCCGACCCGGCCGGCGGTCCGCCGGGGCGGGTCGGAGCGCTCGCGAGCGACGGACGCCGCCTCGTGGCCGGTATCGAGCGCGGCGTCTGGGTGCTGGACGGGGAAGCCGAATGGACGCGGGCCGCTCCGTTCGGCGTACTCGCGGCGCCGGTCACGGCGCTGGTGGTTGGAGGCGGCGTCGTCTGGGTCGGAACGAGCGAGGAGCTGATCGCCTGGGAGACCGCATCGGACCGCATCACGACCTACACCTTCGCGGCGGGCGACCTGCCGACCGGTCCGCGCGGCGAGCGCGCCATCTTCGATCTGGCGGTCGAAGCGGACGGGGCCGTCTGGGTCGCAACGCCGGCCGGCGCGGTCCGTCTGGGCCCGGAGCGCTGATGTCCCGCGGCGAGTTCGAGCGGATCGGCGATATGCTCGAGGTCGCCGCCGGGCTCCCCGCTCCTCCCGAGGTCCTGCTGGGACCCGGCGACGATGCGGCGGTGTTGCGGCCCGCCGCCGGTGAGAAAGTCGTGCTGAGCGTGGACCTGTCGATCGAAGGCATCCACTTCCGGCGCGAATGGCTCACCTGGAAGACCATCGGCTATCGCGCCACCGCGGCGGCGTTGAGCGATCTCGCGGCCATGGCGGCGCGGCCCCTCGGGGCGCTGGTCTCGGTCGCCCTCCCGGTCGAGCTCGAGACGGCCGTGTACGAGCAGCTCGCCGGCGGCGTGACCGACGCCCTCGGGCGGGCCGAGGCCGTCCTGCTCGGCGGCGACACGTCCCGTTCCACGGGGGGCGCCGTGCTCGACGTCACGGTGGTCGGCGCCGCGGCCGAGCCGGTGACCCGATCGGGAGCGCGGCCCGGCGACCAGGTCTGGGTCACGGGACGGCTCGGTGGTGCCGCCCGGGCCGTGTTCGACCGGTCCTCCGGACTCGAGCCCGGCCCGGGCGCCCGTCGCCGCTTCGAGCGGCCGGATCCGCGATGGCGGGAGGCCCGCTGGCTCGCGGAGCGCGGCGTTCCACGTGCCATGATCGACCTCTCCGACGGCCTGGCCGGCGACGCCGTCCACGTCGCCCGCGCGAGCGGAGTCGGGATGCGGCTCCGCATCGACCTGCTCCCCCTGGACGAGTCCCTCGAAGGCTGGTCCGACGAGGCCCTGGCGCGACGGCTCGCGGCGGGGGGCGGCGAGGACTTCGAACTCCTCTTCACCGCGGCCGCGGGCCGGGTCGACGGCGTCCGGACGGCGTTCCAGCAGACCTTCGACCTCGAGCTCACCCGCGTCGGAGAAGTGCGGGAGGGAGACGGAGTGGCCTGGATCGACCGCGCCGGCGAGCCCGTGGACCCGCCGGCGCCGGCCGGCTTCGATCACTTCGCGGGCGGCTGAGTCGGGCCACACCCGGGCCGACCGGGCTGCGTCCACCCGGCCGCGCCCGGCCCTACTGCGTGTCCGGCGTGAAGAAGATCGGGATGCCGCCCTCCGTCGGCGCCACGACGAGGTTGTTCTCACCGTCGGCCACCTGGCCGAGCACCTCGAGGTAGCGCCAGTAGAGGTACCGCTGGCCGGCCGTGCCCGTGAGGCTGGTCGCGATGATGTCCTGGGCGTCGCGGATCCCTTCGGCCTCGGCCCGCTTCTGGTTGGCCTGCTCCTGGACGACCTGCGTCTGGAAGACCTCGGCCTGCACCTGCTGCTCGCGCGCCAGCTTCGCCTCGATCGCCTCGCGCAGCGTCTCCGGCGGCTCCAGCTCGCGAACGAAGAAATCCGTGATCAGGATGCCGCGGGGCGTGAGCCGCTCCGCCATCAGGTTCTCGATCCGCTCTCCGATCTCCGCCCGTTCCCGCGACAGGATGTTCGCCGCGTTCATCTCCGCGACGGCGTCGCGCACTGCCGACCGGTAGGTGTTGTAGACGAAGGCGTGGACGGCGGCGGGCTCGCCGATCTCCAGGTACATGCTGACCACCGAGTCGGGCTGCAGGCGGTAGCGGTATGCCGCGTCGACCGTGATCTGAAGCTGGTCGGCCGTCAGCGCGGTCAGCCGCTCGCTGCTCCCTTCCCTCGGATACTGGATCTCCCGTGTCGAGTAGTTCGTCCACGAGCGCAGGATCGAGTGGTAGAGGCCCTGGCGGTACGGCTCGGCCGCGACGGAGCCCGTCACGGGGTTCCGCTTCACGGCGACCTCGTACTCGTCGACGCGGTTGAAGCCGAAGAAGAGGAGAAGGACGACGACGATCGCCGCGAGCCCCACTCCGATCGAGCCGAGGCCGGTCGCGAGCTTGCGTTTCATCAGTGGTCTCCTGGACGTAGTCCGAGAAAGGCCGATGTCTTGTCCCGATGCGGCGCGCCGGTCAATTTGCGCCCCGTCCGAAGCGTCCGACAGACCGCTCTACTCCGAGTACACGCATGTCGATCATCGATTCGATCCACGCCCGCGAGATCCTCGATTC
>CAZOEX010000122.1:0-7176 GCA_964578925.1 uncultured Gemmatimonadota bacterium
AGAGCAGGGGACTCATAATCCCAAGGTCGCAGGTTCGAGTCCTGCCGGGCCCATTGGGGTGCGGGCACGTCGAGTTTCAGAACTTGATCGCCCCGCCGACCGTGAAGAGATTGCCGGCCCGGTCGAACCCGTCGGCGCTCACCGAGAGCCGCTCGAAGCGCACGGCGAAGTCGAACTCGCTGCCGAGGAGGAACGGGAGGATGATCCCCCCTCCGCCTCCGAAACTCCAGCCGGTCTCGGTCGCCAGCCCCGCGCCCGATTCGGCGTCGAGTGACTGGCGCGCCGCCCGCGCCGCGACGTAGGGTCGCGCTCTCCACTCGGGACGGCTGATCGTATACCGCGGCTCGAGGGCGACCGCCCAGCGCCAGAGTGCCTCGTCGACACCTTCCAGGCCGTGGCGCGAGCCGGACAGAGCCAGCCCGATGCCCGGACCGCTCTCGGAGTCCAGGCCGATCAGCGCTTCGACGCCGGCGCCGGCCCCGACGTTGCTGGCGATGTCCTCCGTCGGGTCGTCTCCGCCCCCGACGATCGTTCCGATGGCCCCGATCTGTACCCGCAATCCGGATCGGGTCTCGACCACGGCGGTCGCCGTGCGGGTCCTCATCGTGGGTTGATCGGTGAGGTTGATCTCGACGCGGTCGGTCCGGGCCCACACGATGGGTCCGAGCTTCGTCTGGCGGCACGCATCATCCAGCAGGGGAAGACCGGCGGCCGACGAGCTCATGAGGATCTCGGTCCGGCCGTCGCACGTCACCGCGAACGCGACCAGCCGCGTACCCGTGCTCAACGGAACTCTGCTGAACTCGACGACCGCGAGACCGCTGGATCCCGAGGCTCCGACGGGTCGGCGTTCCCCGCCGACGTAGACCACGAAGTCGAGGTCGCTGACCGGCGCGCCGTCCGCCTCGACCCGCGCCAGCATCCTCGAAACCTCCTGCGCCTCGAGCGCCGGCGGAAACAGAAATGGAAGGAGCAGGACCGCGGCGATCGCCGTACCGATTCGTGTAGAGACCATACCATTTCACTCCGTGCGCGTTTCATCCGTGCGCGCTTCAAACCGAGGAAGCCGGGAATATTTGCCGGATCGAATCCATGCAAGGCGCGAGCCGAGGAGGCACGCCCGGGGCCGCTCGCCACCTGCCGGTCGAGACCACGGTCGTTACCTTGTGGCGTCTGCGCAACGCCGGCCCGGTCGCCTGCGGGTTCCGGAATCGCGAATCGCCGCATCCGAATGGGCTCCCGGGCCGAATCCACGAGTCGGCATCGGACTTGCGCCTCCGCAAGATGAGCACCGGGAGATCGCGCAGAAGGCAACCATACAGGGAGTACGACCGTGATGAAGCAGAGCAGGAAAGCGAGCCGTCTCAAGAACCTCTTCCTCGTCCTGGCGGCCGTGTCGTTCGCCGCGTGCGGCAGCGACTCGACGGGTCCGGGGACGGGCGACGGTGGCGACGGTGGAGACGGTGGCGGGACGGAGTTTCCGGAGATCCCTCCCGCCGCCCAGATCTTCACCGATGACATCGACGACGAGAACGGTGGCGTCGGAGAGGCGAACTACGAGGGATGGGCGAACTGGACGGTGACGGAGGGCTGCGTCGACCTCCACGGGCCCGGCGCCAAGGATCCCCTTCCGGGCAACGGCGTCTACATGGATCTGGACGGGACGTGCCTCGAGGCAGGGACGATGGAGACCAAGGCCACGTTCGATCTCGATGTCGGAGATTACACGCTGGAGTTCCTGATCGCGGGGAACAACCAGGCCGCGCAGCTCGACACGCTGGACGTCGCGGTCGGAAGCGCAATGAGCGACCGGATCGTGCTCGACTGGGATCAGCAACTCATGCTGCTGGAGCTCGATTTCTCGGTCAGCAGCGCGACGAGCGGGAAGATCGTGCTCGAGCACATGGGCGGTGACGACCAGGGCGTCCTGATCGACGCGGTGCGACTCCGCCGGAACTGACCCACCGGCCGCCGCCGGACACTCCCTGCACGGCGGCCTCCCGATTTGCGGTGCTTCGTGGGGAGCGGCGCCAATGCCCCGACCGGTTCCATGGACCGGCCGGGGCGCCGTGCATTAAGATCCCTGTGCCGGATAAGCCGCGCGCGCCACGCCCAGAAGCCGAGCCATCCATCCCGGGGGAACTGTGAGAAGACTTGCGATCGTCGCTGGAGCCGTTGCCACGCTGGCCGCCTGTGCAGGCGGTCGGGCCGCACCGGAACCGATTTACGAACTGCGCGCGACCGAGACCGCGCTTCGCTACAGCGTCGAGTCCGAGCAGTTGACGGTGATCGAACTGCCGACGGGTGGCGAGCAGGAGGTCGAGACGGCGACCAGGGCCACCGTCTCCCTGACCTACGGTACCCGAACGGAGGATGGCCTTCCCTTCACCCTCACCTTCGACTCGCTCGACGTCCAGGGTCCGGGCGGAGCCGCCGACCTGTCTTCGGTGGTCGGCGCTCCGATTCGCGGCACCGTCGCGGACGCGGGCCTCGTCGAGGTTGAGGAGGCTCCGGAGATCGAGGGCGCACCCGTGGACGCAGCCTCGCTGGCCGAACAGCTGCTTACGCCGCTGATACCGCCGCTGCCGCCTGCCGGGGACACGACCGCCGAGAGCTGGCCGCTGCAGCAGTCACGGCCCGCCGGCGGAGGCATGACCGGAGAGGCGAGCTTCGACGGCACGGTGCGCTTCGCGCCGGAGCGTCAGTGGGAAGGCACCCCCGCACGCATCCTGGTCTCTTCCGGTGACGTGCGGCAGCGGGCGAGCGGGACGCCCCCGGGTGCACCCGGGGAAGTGGACGTGGATCTCGTGGGCGAGTCGACGACGACCTATGCCTGGGATCCGCTACGGGGCGCCGTGCTCCACGTGGATCAGGATGTCGAGTTGGAGGGTACGGTTTCGACCCAGGGGATGGCACTGCCGATGACGATGGAGGCGAAGCAGACTTTCACGCTGCTCACTCCGTGACGATCCGCAGGTTCGTGGGGGGCGCCGGTGGTACGGTGTCCTCGCGGCCCGGTGTCGTCACCGCGGCGGCTTCCGTCGGCGTGCCCTCGAGGCCGTCGCCGTTGACGGCCGAAACCTGGTACTCGTAGGAGGTTTCGGGCGCGACCGTCAGATCGGAGAAACCACCGCCGGGGGACGTCCCGAGGAGCGCCCCGTCTCGATAGACCCGGTACTGGGCGATGCCGGATTCCGGATCTTCGGACGCGGACCAGGTCAGGTCGACCCGTTCGGGACCGACCGCGGCGACCGCGAAATTGCCCGGCGTCGAAGGAGGCGACGGATCGGACGCTTCCGGTGTCGTGGCCTCTGCCGGTCCCCCCGGCGGACCCTCGAAGCCGTCGCCATTTCGGGCCGTGACCTCGTAGGAGTACGCCGTCTCCGGATCGACCGTACCGTCCGTGTATCCGGGCGTCGCGGTCGAATCGATCGGAAGCGCGGCCCCGTCACGGTACACCAGGTACATCGAAACCCCGGTCTCCGGATCCGTGGCCGGATCCCAGGTGAGCTCGACCAGCCGCGCGCCGGTCGCTTCCGCCGCGACGTTCGGGGGCGCGCCGGGAGGCGTCGCGTCCAGGGGGCGGGCGGTCGCCGTGTTCGATCGCGGCCCGACGAGATCCGCACCGTTGACTGCGGCCACCTCGTACGTCCGGTCCGTCCAGCCGGTCAGGCCCGAGTCCGTGTACGTCGTCGCTGCCGTCGTGGCGATGGGTTCGTCCCCGCCGCTCCGGTAGACGAGGTAGCTCTCCACGCCCGATTCCGGGTCCGATGCCGGCTCCCATTGCAGGGTGATCGACGTGCCGGAGCTTCCGGCGGCCGTGAGGTCCTCGGGCGCCGTGGGCGCGGTGCCGTCGAAGGTCCGGGCGGACGCTTCGGCGCTCGGCTCACCCTCGAGGCCGCTCGTGTTGAAGGCCGATACCCGATAGGAATAGACGGTGAACGCCGCCAGGCCGGTGTCGGTGTAGCCGGGGGTCGAAACCGAGTCGATCGGGATCGAGCCGCCGTCCCGATAAATGTAGTATCCCGCCGGCGGACGACAGTCGTCATCGTCGTCGTCGTCCCCGTCCGGGTCCGTGCAAACCGCCTGCCAGTCCAGGTCGATCTGCGAGGTGGACGTCGCCACGGCCATCAGATTCTGGGGTTGATCCGGGACCAGGTCGTCGGGGATGACGACCGTCAGAGGATCACTCGGCTCTCCCTCACGACCCAGAATGTCGACCCCGGTGATCTCGTATACGTACTCTTGCCCGATCTCCACGTCCGAGTCCGTGTACTCCTCGTCGGTTGTCGTGGCGATTACCTGCTCGTCGCGATAGACGCGGAAGAACACCGCTTCCCGACGGTTGCCCGAATCGTCGGCATCCCAGGTGAGCCGGACCTCGTTCGAACTGACGTCCGCCTCGAGATCGACCGGCGGATTCGGCGGTCCCTGGGCGGCGAGCGGCGTGGCGGCCGCGAGAAGGAGAAGGGCGCCAGCGCACGCGATCCTCATGGTCCCACTTCCACGCGGAGCTCGTTCGACAGGAGGCTCTCGTTGCCCGCCACGTCGAGCGCCGTGACGCCGAAGTACCAGACGCCGGCCGGTACGCCGGAGATCGTGGTTCGCGTGTCCGCGGCCCCTACGTCCGATGTCGAGGCGCCGGGCCCGTTCGCGGGAGTCGCGTCTCGATAATGCACCCGATAGCCGAGCAGGTCCTCGAGCGGGTTGCCCTCCGCGTCTTCGGTCGGCGCGTTCCATTCGAGCGTGACCGAGAAGCCGTCCGGATCGCCGGGTCCCGGATCGTCAACGGGCTCGGTCGGCCCTTCCGGTTTGCAGGAGGAGATCAGCAGGACGGCGGCCCCGATCAGGAGAAGGGCGGTCCGGGCACGGCGGCGCCGTTCGGTTGTGTCTGGGTAGCGGACCATGGTCGAGCCTCCGTCTGCCAGGCTGAAAAAACGGACATCGAATATAGCAAATACCCGCCATGATTGCGCCTCAGGGTGGCCGCAGCGGGCGACGGAGTAGTAGGTTGGGCGGCGTGATGCGAGGGAAGACATGCCTGGTGACGGGCGCAAACGCTGGGATCGGCAAGGAGACTGTCGCCGGCCTGGCAGTCCGCGGCGCCCGGGTGCTGATGGTCTGCCGGAACCGCGGCCGCGGGGAACGGGCCATCGAAGAGATCAACCGTCGAATCCCGAACGCCGAGCTGGAGCTTCTTTTGACCGACCTTTCCCGGCTTCGGGAGGTACGAGGGTTGATCGGAGAGGTGGAGCGGCGAACAGATCGGCTGGACGTTCTCGTGAGCAACGCCGGTGTATACAGCGCGAGGCGCCGCGAGACGGCAGACGGATTCGAGCAGACCTTCGCGGTCAACCATCTCGCTCCGTTCGTGCTGGTTCGCGGCCTCCTCGATCTGCTTCGACGCTCCGCGCCGGCGCGGGTCGTGATCGTCGCTTCCGCGGCGCACTTTCGCGGGAAGATCGCCTTCGAGGATCTTCACGCGGAAGCCGGTCGATACAGCGGTTGGCGGGCCTACAGCCAATCGAAGCTGGCCAACGTGCTGTTCGCCGCGGAACTGGCCCGTCGGGTGCCGGCGTCGGAGGTTACGGCGAATTCCCTGCACCCGGGCGTCGTGGCGACGAAGCTTCTGCTGCGTGGTCTGGTTCCGAAGTGGCTGGTGCGGCCCTGGACGATCACGCCCGAGGAAGGGGCGCAGACCCCGTTGTACCTGGCGTCGTCGCCCGAAGTCGTCGGGGTCAGCGGCCGGTACTTCGACGACTGCGAGCCGCGAGAGCCTTCTGTCGAGGCGCGGGACGGGAAGGTCGCATCACGCCTCTGGGCGGTCAGCCGGCGGCTGGAAGAGCGGGTGATGGACGGACGAATGAGTGAAATCATTGTATCGTAGCAGGTTGATACTGATTATCCAGAACTTACATGAAGCAATGAAACGGATTGAGAATCGAGCATGACGGATACATCGAAGACGAAGGTCGTGGAACAGGCAGGCGGCGCGGGAGACGAGGACCTGCGGGAGGCCGAGCCGTCCACGTTCGAGGAGCTCGGCCTGCGCCGGGAGCTGCTGGACGCGGTCCGCGACAGCGGGTACGAGTCGCCGACGCCGATCCAGAGACGGGCCATCCCTCCCGCGCTCGCCGGGCGCGACGTACTCGGAGGCGCTCAGACCGGAACGGGGAAGACGGCGGCGTTCGTGCTGCCGATGCTGCAGCACTTCGCGGAGCGGCCGGCCGATCACAACCGCGTGCGCGGACTGATTCTCACGCCGACGCGCGAGCTGGCCGTTCAGGTCAACCGGAGCGTGCACCGGTACGGCCGGCGGTTGTCGGTGGAATCGCTCGCCGTGTACGGAGGTACGTCGATCAGGGCACAGATCGAGGATCTGAAGTTCGGGTGCGACGTCATCGTCGCGACGCCGGGCCGGCTGCTCGATCACCTGAAGCGCGGAACCGTCGACCTGGGATCGGTCGAGATCGTCGTCCTCGATGAGGCCGACCGCATGCTCGACATGGGCTTCATCGAAGACGTGAAGGCGATCGTGAACAGGACGCCGCGGGAACGCCAGACATTCCTCTTCTCGGCCACGGTCCGCAGCGTGCGCGGCCTGGTCCACGAGATGATGCGCGACCCCGTCCAGGTACAGGTCGGCTTCGAGGAGAGCGCCGAGGGGATCACCGAGGTGATCCACCCGGTGGACCACGCTGCCAAGTACGGCCTTCTCGAGCACCTGGTGGATTCGTGGGGGGACGAGGGACAGGCGCTCGTCTTCACCCGTATGAAGGTCACGGCCTCGCAGGTGTGCGACTTCCTGAAGCGGAAGGGCGTCGATGCGGACGATCTCCACGGAGACAAGGCCCAGAAGGATCGCGAGCGGAGTCTGCAGCGTTTCCGGGATCGGGACACCCGGGTGCTGGTCGCCACGAACGTGGCCGCCCGGGGGCTCGACATCGTGGGCGTGACGCACGTGGTGAACTTCGACGTGCCGGACGATCCGAAGGACTACGTGCACCGGGTGGGCCGGACGGCGCGGGGCGACGAGACCGGCGACGCGATCACGCTGATGGGGCCCCACGAGATCCTGCTGGTGAAGCAGATCGAGAAGTTGATGAACAAGAAGGTGCCCCGCCGGGTCGTCGAGGGCTTCGAGCCGTCGTTTCCGCTGCAGGCGGAACCGGACGA
>CAZOEX010000123.1:0-7158 GCA_964578925.1 uncultured Gemmatimonadota bacterium
AGATCGACATCCGGGTCACCCTGCCGGAGGCGGATCGCGCCCGGCTGAACGACGTACTCGACCTGACGCACAGGGGCGTGCCGATCGGCGAGCTCGTCGACGTCGACGAGGGCTACGGTCCGGTCGAAATCCGGCGGCTGGACCAGAACCGGACCGTACAGGTGCTGGCCGACGTGCGCTCCGGCGGACTGAGCCGGGCGGTGGACGAGGTCGAGGCGGCGATCGCCGACATCCGGCTGCCGGAGCTGACGGCGATGTCGGTGGGCGGCGAGAACGAGGAGATGCGGGCGAGCTTCCGGTCGCTTCTCTTCGCCTTCGGACTCGCGCTCTTCCTCGTGTACCTGATCCTCGCCGCGCAGTTCGAGTCGCTCGTGCAACCCTTCGTCGTGCTCGCCGCAGTGCCGCTCGCCCTGATCGGGGCGGTGCTGGCGCTCGGGCTGGCCGGCGGCGGAATCAACGCGATGAGCGGCATCGGGATGGTGATCCTGATCGGGATCGTCGTGAACGACGCGATCATCAAGGTCGATTTCATCAACCAGCAGCGCGCCGCGGGGGCGGCCAAGCGGCAGGCCATTCTCGAGGCGGGCCGGGTCCGCCTCCGGCCGATCGTCATGACGACCGTGACGACGGTGCTCGGGCTGACACCGATGGCGCTCGGCTGGGGCGCCGGGGCCGATCTGCGCGCGCCGCTGGCGATCGCGGTGATCGGCGGGCTGCTGTCGGCCACCCTGCTCACGCTGATCGTCGTGCCCGTGTTCTACTCGCTTCTCGTGTCGCCCGGCGAGCGGGTGTCGGCCCGGGCGGCGGCTCCGACCGCCACGGCCCGGGGGATCCCGCCGGACGCCAGCCCGGAGACCGCCTCGTGATCGATCTCTCGATTCGTCGGCCCGTTGCCACCGCGGCGATCTACATCGGCCTCATGGCGCTCGGCGCCTACTCGTTCCGGCTGATTCCGGTCGAACTGCTGCCCGATGTCGACTATCCCCAGCTCACGGTGACCGCCAGCTGGAGCGGGGCCTCGCCCGAGACGATGGAGGCCTTCGTGACCGCGCCGCTCGAGGCGGCCGCGCAGCAGGTGGGCGGCGTGCGCAAGATCACCTCGCGATCGGAGGTCCAGCGCTCGGGCACGGGCTCCAGCTCGCGGATCAACATCGAGTTCGAGCGCGACACCCGGATGGACTTCGCGCGGCTCGAGCTGAGCGAACGGATCAACTCATTGCGCGACGAGCTGCCGCCGGACGTCGAGCCGAACGTGCAGCCCTACGTACCGGACGAGTTCGCGGAGGAGGACCAGCAGTTCCTCTCGTACCTGATGCGAGGCTCGTTCACACAGGCGCGCCTGGCGGAGATCGGCGAGGACGAGATTCAGCCGGCGATCGCCGCGGTCGACGGCGTGGCGGGCGTCTTCGTGCTCGGTTCGCGAGAGCGTGAGGTAGGAATCGAGCTGGACGGCGACCGCCTCGAGGCGCTGAGCCTCCGGCCCCAGCAGGTGCGCGCGGCGATCGCCGAGCTGTCGCAGGTACGGGCGCCGGGCTCTCTCGTGCTCGAGGGACGCCAGGTCGCCCTCGCCGTCCGCACGCGAGTCGAGGACGTCCCAGAGCTCGAGACCCTGGTCGTGGCGCAGGGAGAGGAAGGACCGATCCTCTTGCGCGACATCGGGACGGTGCGCGAGCGCATCGCCGATGCGCAGTCGTACTTCCGCATCAACGGCCAGCCGACGATCCAGATCGACATCCGGCGCGAGGCCGGAACGAACGCCGTCTCGGTGGCCGAGGACGTGAAGGCGGTCGTGGCCGAGCTGGCCGGCCGCATGCCCCCGACCGTGGCGCTCGAGCTGGAGGCCGACGAGAGCCGGGAGATCGGCAAGCAGCTCACGGATCTCCGGCTGCGGGCCGTGGCGGCGGCCGTCGTGATCTTCCTCGTGCTCATGCTCTTCCTGCGCTCGCTGGGCGCCGTGCTCATCGTCTTCGCGACGATCGGCTTCAGCGTGCTGATCGCCATCAACCTGCTCTTCCTCGGCGGCTTCTCGCTCAACGTGCTCACCCTGGCCGGGCTCGCGTGGGGGTTCGGACTGATCGTCGACAACGGGATCGTGGTGCTCGAGAACGTCGAGCGGCACAGCGGGCGAGGGGAAGCGCCCGACGAGGCGGCCCGCCGGGGAGCGAGGCAGGTCGTCCTGCCCGTCGTGGCGGCGACCGCGACCACGGCGATCGTCCTCGTGCCCTTCCTCTTCATGCAGGGAGACCTTCGGCTGTACTATCTGCCGCTCGGCTTCGCGGTCGCCTTCGCCATCTTCGCCAGCCTGTTCGTCGCCTTCACCTTCGTTCCGACGATGACGAGCCGGCTTTACGCGCGCGCGGATCGGGTGGACACCCACGACGTACGGGAAGAGCACGGGGCCGCCTGGTACATCCGCGCCTACCGGAGCCTTCTCGATCTGTCGCTCGATCATCCGTTCGTCGTGACCCTGATCTGCGTCGCCGCCCTCGGGGGGAGCTGGTGGCTGTTCGACAACCACGTGACGCGCGGAACGGTGTGGAGCGGATTGTGGGGCCAGGACACCGAGATCACGGTGAGCATCAACTTTCCGCGCGGAGCCGGCCTAGAGCGGACGGATGAACTGGCCCGCTCCTTCGAGGTGCGGATCGCCTCGATGCCCGAGGTGGAGCGTTACGAGACCCGCGTGTGGCCACAGTACGCACGGATCCGGGTCACCTTTCCCGACTCGCTCGAGACGACGCAGGTCCCGCCGGCGATCAAGGAGCAGATGGTAGCGTACAGCTACCAGTTCACGGGCGCCGAGGTACGCGTGCGCGGCTTCGGCCCGAGCTTCTACGGGGGCGGCGGAAGTCCGCCCAACTATCGCCTCAAGGTGCTCGGCTACAACTACCTGGCCGTTCGGGACATCGCCGAGGAGCTGGCCGGCCGGCTCGAGCGCTTCAGCCGCATCGAGGACGTCGACCCGAACTCTAGTGGTTACTTCTTCGATCGGGACAAGGAGTTCGAGTTCTTTCTCGATGTAGATCGTCAAGCGCTTGGCGCACATGATATTACGGTAGAGAGTCTTCTCGGCTACGTGTCGGCCAACATCCAGGGCGGCCTCGGCAGCCGGCTTCGGGTCGGCGGGGAAGAGATGGACTTCTCGGTCAAGCTGGCCGGGTACGACGACTTCGATCTGCTGGCCCTGCAGGACCTGCGCGTGCCGACCGAGGACGGGGGGGAGATCCGCCTGGCCGACGTGGCGAGCATCCAGCAACGCGACGTGCTCGCCCGCGTCCAGCGCGAGGACCAGCAGTACCAGCGCACCGTGGCGTGGGAGTTTCGCGGGCCCCGGAAGCTCGGCGACCTGGTGCGCGACGTCGTGCTCGACGCGACCGAGCTGCCGCCCGGCTACAAGATCGAGGAGGACGACCGCTTCCGCTGGACGAGCGAGGAGGCGACCCAGGTCTATCTGGCGCTCGGCTTCGCGGTGCTCCTCATCTACATGGTGACGGCGGCGCTCTTCGAGTCACTCGCGGCGCCCTTCGTCGTGCTGCTGACGCTGCCGCTCGCGCTGATCGGAGTCTTCCTGATCTTCTTCTACACGGGTGGCGCGTTCACGCGCACCGCCTACATCGGGACGATCATGATGGCGGGGATCGTGGTGAACAACGCGATCCTCATCGTCTACCACATCGGCGAGTTGCGGGAGGGTTTGCCCTCCCGTGACGCGATCATCCAGGGCACGCTGGAACGCGTCCGGCCGATCCTGATGACCACGTTCACGACGATCTTCGGCCTGCTGCCGCTCGTTCTCTTCGCCAAGAGCGCCGACGAGAACATCTGGAACGCACTCGCCCTGGCGACGATCGGCGGCCTGATCTCGAGCACGATCTTCGTGCTCGTGGCGATCCCGGTCGCCTACCGGTACCTGGTCGCCCGAGGGAAGTAGCGACAGCCAAAGCAGTAGCGAAACAGACGTAGCGCCCCCGGCCGGCGGAGTCTCGCGAGACCCGCGCCGGCGCCATCGTCCGCCCGCGCGGCCCGAGGCCGCACGTGGCGGCACCGAGGCCACAACCATGGAGGGCGCCATGTCGCTTCACTCGCAGCATCCGACCGGGTTCCGCGCACGCTTCGTTCGCGTCGCGCCCCCGGTTCTCACGCTCGTGTCGTTCCTGCTCCCGGTCTTCGTCGCGGGATGCGCGGAGACGGCCGACGGCCCGTCGGTCACGGTGGCGGATTCGGCAGGCGTGCGGATCCTCACCGCCCATGGAGCCGGAGTGGATCCAGCCGAGGCCTGGCGCCTCGTGGTCGAACTGGAGGTCGGAGCGATCGAGGGGCCGGACGCTTTCGGTCGCGTACTCGACGTGGCGCCTCGCCGGGCCGGAGGGCTCTGGGTGGTCGACGCGCAGGCCCGACGCGTCCGCGGGTTCGACGAGTCGGGCGCCGAGGTGCTGGCATTCGGGCGGGCCGGCATGGGACCGGGCGAATTCAAGTCGGTCGGTCCCGTGGGCGAGGATCCCGAGGGCCGGCTCCTGGTCGGGGGCCGGATGCCCGTCGAGCTGTACCGCTTCGACGCGTCCGGGAAACCGCTCGGCACAGAGGTGATACCGCCGCCACGCTATCGCGACTCGCCGGAGGGCGCCGGTACGGAGCGACCGCCGCTCGGGCCGACGATGGCCGAGTGGCGCTTCGGCGCCGACGGGTCGCCCTTCCTGCAGGCGGTGACCCTCGACGCGCCCGTTGAGGACATCGTACGGACGGGCGTGCTCCTGCGGGTGGAAACCCCGGAACGGCCCGGTGTGCGGTTCGCGAGCTGGGAGAGTCCGGCGCTGACGGGAGGTCCCGGCGGCGCGATGCATCTCCTGCAGCCGGCCGCTTCGTGGAGTCCGCTCCGGGACGGTGGCGTGTGGTTCAGCGCAGGAGATTCCTTCGAGCTTCGACGTTACGACGAGAATGGCGAGCTGACGACGATCCTGCGGCGACCCGGCGGACGGGTCGCACTCACCGACGATATCGCCGCCCGGTTTCTCGAGATGCTGCGCGACGAGGCCGATACACCCGGGATGCGGGCGATGCTCGAGCGGGCCGTGTTCCCGGATTCGCTGCCGGGAACCGCCGCGCTCTGGGCGTCCGAGCCCGACGGCCGACTCTGGGTGGGCGTCATCGACCCCGCGCTGCCGCTGCGAAGGGAAGGGCCGAACGCGCTCGACGTGTTCGCACCAGATGGGAATTACCTGGGTCGGCTGCCGATTCCCGAAGGGCTGCGACCGACCCGGATCACCGCGCGACACCTGTACGGAGTCTGGCACGACGAGCTGGACGTGAGCTATGCGCGCAGGTATCGGATCGTGGGCCTCCGATGACTCAACGGCCGGGCCGACTCGGCCCCGCACTTCCGCATTGGTGCGTACCTCCCCATTATCCGTCGACACCTGTCCAGTCTTCCCCCCCGAGGCTGGTGCGATGAAGCCGACATTTTTCATCATCGGCGCGCCCAAGTGCGGTACGACGTCGCTGACGAACTGGTTGCGGGAGAATCCGCAGGTCTTCATGCCGGCGGAGAAGGAGCCCTGCTTCTTCTCGCCGGACCTCCATCCGTCTTTGTACGTCACGCTGGAGGCGTACGAAGCGCTCTTCGATCGAGCGACGCGTGATCACGTGGCCGTGGGGGAGGCGTCCACGACGTACCTGGAATCCGAGGTCGCCGTTCCTCGACTTCTCGAATATCAGCCGGACGCGAAGCTCATCGTCATGCTCCGCTCCCCGGTGAAGATGGCCATCTCCCTGCATGCGCAGGAACTGTCGGTCCTCAACGAGGAGATCGACTCCTTCGAGGTAGCATGGGACGCACAGGAAGACCGCGCTGCGGGCCGGAGAATTCCGAAGTACTGCAGGTCTGCTCAGACTCTGGCATACGGAGAGCGGTGTAAGCTCGGCAAGCAATTGGCTCGCCTCTACTCACGAGTCGACCGCGACCGCGTGCATCTCGTCTTTCTCGAGGATGTCAAGTCGGATCCGGAACTGGCGTATCGGGGTGTGACGGAGTTCCTCGGCATCGAGGCGGAACCGCTTCCGGACTTCACACCGGCCAACACCCGCCATATACACCGGTCACGCTGGCTCATGAGGCTCATCCGGGCGTACGGGGCTCTGACCGAACGGATCGGCTTCCGCTATCAGACAGGTGTACTGAAGCGGGTTCGTGAGTGGAACCGAAGGGACGCAGCGAGAAGCCTCCCGGGGGTCGAGTTGCGTCGGCAGCTCGTAGAATACTTCGAACCGGACGTTCGCCTGCTGGAGCAGCTGACCGGCCGCGATCTTAGCCACTGGTTGACCTGAACCGGACGGACCTCGCCGGATTGCACTCGGGCGTTCGTCCCGTACGTTGGGTGCTGCCAGCCGGAGTGGCGGAATCGGCAGACGCGCGAGACTCAAAATCTCGTGGCCTTCGGGCCGTGTGGGTTCGAGTCCCACCTCCGGCATTACGACAGCTGGAACATCGCTCCCGCGAAGACGATCAGCAGGAGGATCGCAAGGCCGATGAGGCGGGTTTCCAACTGGCGCAGCCGACCGAACCGCTTCGCAAGATCCCGGTCCGGGAGCGTTTCGTAGTCCCGCCGCATGATGAACTCGTCGAAGCGGAGGCGGCGCTCGGAGGGGAAGGTGGTCGGGAGGGGCTGACCAAGCTCTTCGTACAGGTCCGGCTGCTGCTTCTTCAGGCGAAGCGCCAGACGGCGACCGCGTCGGTTGAGCGTGATGATCGACAGGACGAAGGCCACCATGAAGAGCAGGCCGGCCAATCCGAGGGCCTGGCGGGGGGTCAACGTTCGATCCTCGTCGATTCGAGCATGGCGCTATTCTCGCACGTGGCTGGCGGTGGGACAACTCCGGAATCTCGGGCCCGTTCGGGTCGGCTTTGTTGACACCGGCACGGCCACCTTTATTTTTTGCGCCGTGATTCACCGTTGATACGGAAGACGAGATTTGCGGCCTCCGCCGTTCATTCGCGCGGGGGCGTTTTTCTTGGCGAGTCCTCGAGGACGCCGACCGGTGGAGATCGCCGACCTGAAAGGCCGGCCAACGGAAGTGGCGCAGACCGGGCCGAACCCGGCCGCGCGCCGAGAAACATGGTCCAAGCAGGAGATGTAACAGGATGTCGCGTACGACGGGAACCGT